>JAGQUQ010000029.1:4019-25809 GCA_020438425.1 Solirubrobacterales bacterium | reverse complement strand
GAACGGAAGTCGATCGAGCTGGCGGTAGTTGTAGCCGGCGAAGAGGTCCGGTTTCGGGCCCTGGATCCGCCGCCACATCTCGTCGGCCCGGGCCGGGCTGCGATTCCCGGCTTCGATGAACTCGGAAACCAGGTGGGCCTGGTTGTAGCGCCCCTGCCACCCCAGTCCGGTCGCTTCGACCATCCCCAGCACGAACAGGTTGCGGTACTTCGGCGTGAAGATGTTCAGGTACAGGTCGGGACTGTTGCCCCGCCAGTTGAGATGTTCCGGATCGATGAACGGGTAGTGAAGCTTGTAGCCGGTGGCCAGCATGACCAGGTCGTAATCCCCGGTCGTCCCGTCGACGAACTCGACCCCGGTTTTCGTGAATCGCTTGATGTTCTCCCGAACGTGAATGTCACCGTGACCGGCGTGGTAGAGCACCTGGGTGTTCATCACCGGGTGGGTTTCATAGATCCGACCCTCAGGCACGGGGAAGCCGAGCCGGGCCGGGTCGCCGGTCAGGAACTTGATGAACTTGCCGTCGATCCGCGTCTTGAGAAAAGCGGGCAGCGCCTTGCCCTCGTTCAGGGTGTCGGAGGGGCGCCCGAAGATGTACTTGGGGAAGAACCAGTAGCCGGAACGAAGACTCATCTCGATCGAGTCGGCGAAGTGGACCGCGTCGACCGCGATGTCGCAGCCGGAATTGCCGCAGCCAACGATCAGGACTTCCTTGTCGCGGAAGATGTCCGGCCGCTTGTAGGAGGCGGTGTGAAGGATCTCGCCCTCGAAATCCTCCTCGCCCTCGAAGGTCGGGACGCTCGGCTCGGAGAGGATGCCGTTGGCGATGATCAGTCCGGCGTAGCGCCCGGTCTCCTCCTCCCCGTCTTCATTCCGAATCGTCACCTTCCAGACCGAATCGCTCGAGTCGGGATCCTCCGGCTCGGCCGCCGTAACCTCGGTGCCGAACCGGTAGTTGCGACGCAGGTCGAAGGTGTCCGCGTAGTCCTTGAAGTAGGTGTTCATCTCCCAGTGGCTGGGGAAGTCGGCAACCTCGTCGCGCATCGGAAACTCGTCGTAGGCGGTGGTCGTCTTCGAGGAAATCAGGTGAGCCGACTCGTACATGGTCGACTTCTTCGAATTGATGTCCCAGAGACCGCCAACATCGGTGTGGATCTCGAATCCGACGAAGGGAATACCGCGGCGGGAGAGGTTCCGTGCCGCCGAGAGTCCGGTCGGGCCGGCCCCGACCAATGCCCACGGCAGTTTCTCTTGTGAATCCCCCTCAGGCGCCACGATCGCGAATCCTATGGCACCGGTGACCAGGCACCAACAGTCGAGACCGCTACCGTTTGCCCATGGCAGACATCCGACCCCTTCACGCACTCCATTACGACCTTCGCGCGATCGGGTCGCTCGGCGAAGTCACGGCGCCCCCGTATGACGTGATCAGCGGCCCGGAACGGTCCTGGATGCTCGACACTTCACCTTTCAACGTGGTCGAGATCGACCTGCCGGAGTCGACCGGTGGCGACCCCTACGAACACGCATCCGGAACCCTTGAAGAGTGGATCCTCAGCGGCATCCTCAAACAGGATCGTGAACCCTCGATCTGGGCCCTGACGCAGGAGTTCACCGGGCCCGACGGTTCGATGAAGATCCGCAACGCGATCCTCGCCCGGGTGCGGGTCGAGGATTACGGGCCCGGCCGGATCCGGCCCCACGAGCGGACCCAGCCCGGCCCGAAGCAGGACCGGCTCGACCTGACCCGGGCCACCCGGTTCAACCTCTCGCCGATCTTCTCGCTGACCACCCGTGACGCCTGGCCGGTGGTCGCCCCGGCGATCGAGGGCGAGGAAGCCTGGGCCGAGGTACTCGGCGAGGACGGCACCCTGAACCGGGTCTGGAAGATCGAAGACCCGGAGATCCACCGTGCGGTCAGCCAGGAACTCGATCAGGCCGAACTGCTGATCGCCGATGGCCATCACCGGTACGAGACCGCCCGCGCCTACCGGGACGAGGTCGGTGGCGAGGGCGCGCATTGCTACTCGCTGATGGCCCTGACCGGCCTCGAAGATCCCGGGCTCGCAGTGTTCCCGACCCACCGGGTGCTCACCGGCCTGAAGGACCCCGACCTGGTCGATCGCCTGAAAAGAGGCATCGAGGGGGCGTTTGAAACAGTCGCCGAAGGAGAACTTGACCCGGCCGGACTTGAAGGAGTTGGATGCTTTGGTCTGCTCCTGGCCGACGGAACCCGGCAGCTGCTGAGGCTCCTCGACCCTTCCTCCCTCGATGCCCTCTTTTCCGATCGATCGCCCGCCTACCGCGAACTCGACGCGGCCATCCTCGAAAAGGTGGTTTTCAGCGAGACGCTTGGCATGAGCGAGTCGGATGTCGAAGCGAAGCGAGGCCTGTCTTACGCCCGGACTGTGGAAGAGGCGACGGCCGCGGTCGAATCGGGCGAAGCCCAGGCTGCCTTCATCCTGCGGGCCACGCCGATCGAGCAGGTCCGGGCCGTGGCCGACGCCGGCGAAACGATGCCACCGAAGTCGACCTACTTCTTCCCCAAGATCCCGACCGGGATCGTTTTCAACCCCCTGAGCTGACCGGATTCCCGGCTGTGTACGGATTAACCCCGTATAGCGGGGTTAATCCGTACACAGGGGAAGCCAAGCGGCCGGGATGGCCGGTTTCAGCCCTTGGGTCGTAGCCAGGTCCCGGCTTCGGCCGGATGCTGAACTCGATGAAGACCAAAGCGCTCGTCCCGATTGCCCTGCTCCTCGCCCTCGCCCTGCTCCCCGGAGCGGCCGGAGCGGCTGACACCTATGTTGCGCCGAACGGCTCCGGCAACGCCTGCACCCAGGCGTCGCCCTGCTCGATCCTCACCGGCGGGAATGAAGCCGACGCGGACTCGGCGATCATCCTGGCTCCTGGCGATTACGGATCCGCCGCAGACCCGATCGACGACCGGATCTACACATTCGCGCCGAACGCCAACTATGTCGGCCGAAACGATGTTCGGTTGTTCGTCGATGCCTCGTCCAGCACCGCCTCGGTGACCATCTACTCCGGCCAGAAGTTCCTCGGCTACGGGACCAGGATCATCAGCTTCGATGAGGTCGGGGTCGGCATCTACGGTTCGGCCCGCGCCGAAAGAATCGATGTCAGGACGAGCATCGACGGCAGCACTGCCTGCCGCTTCGGCAACGAAGGGATGGAGACCGGCGGCCAGCTCACCAACTCGCTTTGCGTTGCCGACGGATTCGGGTCCAAAGGCATCGAGCTGGCCGCGACCCGAAATGAAGAATCAGCGATGGTCATGGGTTCGACCGGAGTTTCGGTGGGCAACGGCGGAGCCGGAATCACCGCTTCGAACAGCGGCATTACCGGCGGCGGAACCGGCTTCAGCCGGCTCAACGTCTTCCTCTCGATCGCCCGGGCCGAGAAGGGATACGACCTCGATGGCGGATTCGACTCCGATGACAACGAAGCCTGCATCTCGGCCCGACACACATCCGCGCTCAGCCTGCGGCCGAATATCTGCGGGATCGCGGAAGACAACCCGATCCGGGAACTGCCCGGCTTCATCGACCCGGTCTCCGACTTCCACCTCGCGCCAGGTTCACCCCTGATCGATGCCGTGAAGAACTTCAGTTACCCGATCCCTTCGGTTGATCTCGAAGGAAACCCGCGGGATGCCACCGACCCCGATCCCGGCGCCTACGAATTCCTGAAGCCGGCCCCGCCCCGCCGCTGCGTCGTGCCGCGGCTGCGAGGACTGAAGATGCCGCAGGTCAGAAACAGGTTGCGGAACTCCAACTGCGCGCTCGGGCGGGTCACCAGGAAGAAAGTGGCGGCGAAACGGAAAGCCGGGCGAGTGCTGCGTCAGTCACCGCGGGCCGGGCTGACCCTTAATGAAGGAGCGAGAGTCCGGGTGACGGTTGGCCGGAAGGCGAGAAGCCGGCGGTGAGCAAGGCCTGGTCGTCTAGCATCCGGCCGATGCCGGAGGCAGGCGAGCATGTAGGGGGTTACTCGGTGGTCGGGGAAATCGGCCGCGGTACCACCAGCCTGATTCTCGAGGTCAGTGCCGGCTCGGACGATCCGCTGGCGATGAAATTGCTGGCTGCCGGACTGGCGGCAGACCCGGCGACCCGGGAACGGTTCGAGCGAGGCATCCGGGCGCAGCGCGAAGTGGCCGGGTCCGGAGTAGTCCCGGTGCTCGACGCGGGCGATGACCCGGAACGGGGCCCCTGGCTGACCATGCCGCTCTTTGCGGGAGGCAACCTTGCCGACCGGATTCGCGAAGGAGGCCTGACTCCCGCCGGACTCGTCGAAATCCTCGAACCTGTAGCCGAAGGCCTCGACCGGGCCCATCAAGACGGCGTGGTCCACCGGGACGTGAAGCCTTCGAACGTGCTGATCGACCCGGATGGAAGGGGTTCCCTCGCCGATTTCGGCCTGGCCCGCGGCGAAGGCGACCAGAGTCAGACCCTCGCCGGAACCGTGGTTGGAACGCTCGCCTGTGTCTCCCCCGAGGTGGTTCAAGGCAATTCGGCAACCGCCGCCTCGGACCGGTACGGATTCGCGGCGATCCTGGTCGAAGGGTTGACCGGGCAGAGCGTCTTCCCCAGGTCCAGCGACGCGGCCGTGCTCTACGCCCACGCCCAGCTTCCCCCGCCCAGCGTTTCCGCGCGGCGCGATTCCCTTCCCGCCGGACTGGACGGGATCTTCGAGAGGGGTCTCTCCAAGGACCCGGGCCAGCGCCCCGCCACCTGCTCGGAGCTCCTGGTTCAGGTCCGCTCTGCCTTCGGGCCCGACATCGACTCGGCTCCGGCGCTCGAGTCTTCCCGGCTTCCGGCGACCGACGACAGGACCCTTGAACCGGAGGCCAGAAGCGGCGACGGTCCCGGAGACCGCGGTCGCCGGCCGCGAGCGGCCGGCGTCCTGGCCGGATTCGGTGCGATCCTGCTGGCGGGCCTGCTCGTCTTCGCGATCCTGCGAAACGGTGACTCCGGCTCGACCTCGGAGGCCGCTCCGCCGGTTTCCGATGGCCTGGTCGCGCTTGGCAGCGATCTTCCGTCCGAAGGGGTGGAGAGCGTCGATTGCCGCGGCCGGGAAGCGGGGCCGAACTCACCGTCCTGCTCGGTCCTCCAGACCGCCCTGCCGGGGTCGCGGCTGCTGGTACCGAGCAAAGGGGCGGTTCACGCCTGGAGCGTCCGCGGCGCCGCCGGCGAACTGGCACTTCAGGTAATCAGGCGACGCGACGGCCAGTATTTCCAGCTGTTCCGCTCGCAGGTGACCCTGGTCCCCGACCACAACGTCCACACTTTTCCGGTCGAGCTCGCGGTCGAGGCCGGCGACATGGTCGCGCTGGCCGTTTCTCCCGACACCGACATCGGCGTCATCCCCGATGTGCCCGGGGCCAGAACGGACCGGTTCTTCGGTCCGATCGGACCGGAAACGAGGCCGGACCTCGGACCCGGCACCGGATTCGACAGCGAGGTCCTGCTGCGGGTCGAGTACGAACCGGGAGGAGTGCCGGAACCGCCAGAGCAGATCTTCGGGGCCGAGGCCGCCGGACTGGCGGACGGAAAGGTCGTCGCCTCCTCGGACACGTCCCTGCCCGACGGGCGCAAGGTCGAGGTACACCTGACCGAGTTCGAGGACCGGGTCTGGGTTGATCTCTACCTGGGGGCGGTCCGCCAGTCACGAATCGAGGTCCCCGATCTTCAGGCCGGTGGCGAGGTGGTCGAGTTCAAGGCTTTCGAAGCGCCCGGTTCACCGAGCCAGCTCAACGTCGGCTGGATCAACCCGGGAATGGAACGGCCGATCGAGCATTACTTCGGCCTCTCCGGCAGCGCGCTCGAGTTCTACTCCTGAGGTGGCGCGAGCCGCGACCTAGGCCAGGTCGCGTTCGGTGACCAGACCGGCGGCCACCGCCCGGCGGGCAAGTTCCGCCCGTTTGCGGTTCTGTGGCAGGTCGTCGACCTCGAGGCGGGCGAACAGGGCTCTGATCTGGGTCTTCACTCCCGCCACGGAGAGACTCAGGCGTTCGGCGATCTCGTTGTTGGAGGCGGCGATTCCACTGCCCGGGTCTCTGAGCAGTGGCTCGCAGAGCGCGACCAGAACCCGCCGCTCTCCCGGGGTCAGCCGGGCTGCGCTGGCCCCGGAGGAGGCTGCTTCGGTTTCGTCGAGACCCTCGGACGGAGCGCGGTAAACGAGCGAGGTCTGGCCGGCGCGGATCACGTCACCATGCGCCAGCACCCGGCGGCCGTTCACCCGGTCGGGACCGATGAAGGTTCCGTTGCGGGAAAGCCCGTCGTCGCTGACCGTCCAGCGGCCGGCGATCCGCTCGAGCTGTGCGTGAACCCTTGACACCTCGCCGTCCCAGACGAGAGGCAGGTCGGCGTCGGGCGAGCGTCCGACCACCAGAACCTGATCCTCCAGCGTGCGGATCACGAGCTCGCCGTCATCTCCGCGAAACAGGAGATACGGCAGCCCGAGACGGTCGGCGCTGATCGAGGCGCTCAGTTCGGTCGCGGTCAACTCGTAGGGACCAATCGCCACGACCCGATTCTCGCAGGGCTTGCCGACTCCATCCCTTGGGAGGTTTTCGCGGACCGGCCGTGCCGCTTGAATCGTGTCATGGACGCATGGACGCATCGGGGGCGTTTGGGCCTGGCAGCAATCTGTCTGGGGTTGTCCGCACTGGTCGCGCTTCTGGCGGCACTTCCCTCCCCCGCCGTAGCCGCGCCCCCTCCGCTTCCGGATCTGGTGGTCGAGTCCGGAACAGCTCCGGCCTCGGCCACCGCCGGACGGCAGGTCTCAATCAAAGTGAAGGTCAGGAACCGCGGCAGGAAGCCGGCGCCCGTCTCCCGGGCGCTGGTTCTGCTCAGCCGCGACGCAAAACGCGACGTGACCGACACGAAACTCGGCCTGGTCAAGATCAGGAAGCTGGCCCGGAACAAGGCTGTCGTGAGCGGCGGAAAGTTGACCATCCCCTCCGGCCAGCCCGCCGGTTCCCGGCGCGTGATTCTTTGCGCGGATGGCGACCGCATGATCAGGGAATCGAAAGAGAGCAACAACTGTCGCACCCTCGCGAACGCGATCCAGGTGATGCCGGGAGGGACCGGGCCTACCGGCCCGACGGGTCCGACCGGACCGACCTCTCCGACTGGCCCCACCGGACCGACCTCTCCCACGGGCCCCACGGGACCAACCGGACCCACCGGTCCGACAACCGGCTTGGCCCTCTCCCCCAGCCCCTTGATTCTGGGCTCGCTCAGCTACTCGTTCACCAACGAAGAATCCTTCGATGCGATCAGGTACCTGACCCTGACCAACCTGGGACCAGGCGCTTCCCAGCCGATCTCGATCTGGTCATTGGGCATGCATGGCGGCCAGTACGCCGACCTGATGGCCATCGGTGAATCCCACGGAGGTTTGAACGGCTGCTTCGAGGGTCAATCGCTCGCGGTGGGAGCCCAGTGCTCGATCCACGTTTCCTGGGCTCCCCGCAACCGCAGCACCACCGACATGACGGGGGTCGTCGAGATCCGGCTATGGAACACGACCACCGTCCTGGCTTCGGTCCCGGTCTCCGCCGCCTACCAGAGCCGTGCCTACATCACAGGCGGTCTCTCTCCCGCCTCGCTTACCGCCAACCAGGGGTTCAAGCAGCGAGGTGATGCAACCCTCACGAACGTCGGAGATTCCCCTGCGACACCGAGCGTAAGCGTCTCCGGTCCCGATGCCCAGTTCTTCGCGGTCGACTCGAACCGCGAGAACACCTGTGAAGGGTTCTCGATCGCCGTCGACGCCACCTGCAAACTCCCGATCGTCTTTTGTGCTGGCGTCGTGCGTGACTACGAGGCGTCTCTTGTCGTCACGGTCAACAACGTGGTCACCGAATCGTCACCGCTGCGGGCGACGGTCAGGCAGCTCAACGACCACCCCCAATGCACCCACCTTCAAACGAACGACTGACCCCTGCTCCTCTAGGATCAGGGTGTGGTCAAGATCTACACGAAGAAGGGCGATGACGGGACGACCGGACTCTGGTACGGGGGCCGGGTCGAGAAGTCGGGGCTGAGGACCGACGCCTACGGAACGCTTGACGAGGCCTGCTCTGCATTGGGCGTGGCGCGGGCGATGTGCGACGACAGCCAGGAGGAACTGGCGGCAGACATCCTCGCCCTTCAGAACGAGCTCTTCGTGGCCGGCGCGGAGCTGGCGACCGCACCGGAGGCGGCCGGGCGTCTCGAAGACGGAATAAGCCGGATCACCGCCGGGATGGTCGATGCGCTCGATCCCGAGATCGACAAGTACATGGCCCACGTGAATCTGCCGCCCAAGTTTGTGATTCCCGGCGGTAACCGGCTTTCAGCCCAGCTCGACGTCGCCCGCACCATCGTGCGCCGGGCCGAGCGGGCCGTGGTCCGGATCCAGCTTGCCGACGAGCTTGCCTCGACCGAAATTCTCCGCTTCCTGAACCGGGCCTCGGACCTTGTCTTCTCGATGGCGCGGTATGCCGACGTCGACTTCCCGGACCTCTTCGAGGGCCGCCGCAAGTCGGGCGAAGACGAGGAGTAGCAAGGTGGACCTGGGACTGAGGGACCGGGTCTGCGTGGTGACCGGGGCCAGTGGCGGGATCGGCCTCGAAGTGACCCGGCAGCTCTGCGACGAGGGCGCGAAGGTACTGATGGTTTCGCGTGATCCCGAACAGCTCGCGGCGATGCGGGAAGTGGTCCGGGCCGAGGGCGGTGAAGTCGAGGTGGTGGTCAAGGACATCACCACCGACTGCGCCGGGCAGCACATCATCGCCGCCGCCAGGCAGGCCTTCGGCAAGGTCGATTGCCTGGTCAACAACGCCGGGGTAGCCGAGTGGAAGCCGCTCGAGGAAGCCTCAGAGGAAGACTTTCGATTCCAGTTCGAGATGAGCGTTATCGCGCCGCTGAACCTGATGCGGGCAGCAATCCCGGAGATGGCCGAGCGCGGCTGGGGCCGGGTCGTCAACGTTTCCTCGACCGCCGGCAAGCGTCCCTCCTCGATGATGCCCGACTACTCGGTGGGCAAGGCGGCGATGCTCTCGCTTTCGCGCCAGTTCGCCGAGCGCCACGCGGCCGAGGGCGTGATGGTCAACGCGATCTGCCCCGGTCCTACTGCCTCGGATCTATGGATGGCCGAAGGCGGCCTGCTCGACCAGTCGAAGGAAGCGGCCGGACATGCCAGCCGGGAGGAAGCCCTGAAGGCGGCCGGCGAGAAACGCCCGATCGGCCGTCTGGCCTCACCGGAGGAGATCGCTTCGGCAATCGTCTTCCTCTGCTCGGAACGCGCGTCCTACGTATCGGGCGCAGCCTGGGGAATAGACGGCGGCACCGTCCCCGTGATCATTTAACAGAAGCGGCCCTGGCGGGCCGCCAATCGAACCCGCCCTCCCACAGAAAAAACGAATGGATGGGAGGGCTCCGCCTGAGCACGGATCAACCTTGGGCGGGAAGCGCTACCAAGGCGTGCATTTCGTGGGGGGCGATGTGGTGGCGGCCGCCGAGGCCTTCGAGTTCGATCAGGAAGGCGCAGCCGACGACCTCTCCCCCGAGCCTCTCGATCGCGTCGATCTTCGCCCGGGCTGTGCCGCCCGTGGCGATCAGGTCATCGTGGACGAGGACCCGGGCCCCGTTGAAAATCGAATCGGTGTGAACCTCCAGCGCATCGGCTCCGTACTCGAGCTGATACTCGACCGAGACCGTTTCCGAAGGAAGCCGACCCGGCTTGCGGGCCGGAATGAAGCCGATGTCCAGCGCCTGGGCGAGCGCGCCGCCGAGGATGAAGCCGCGTGACTCGGCCGCGAGCAGCAGGTCGGGCTTCAGCGGTTTTGCCCAGTCGGCGAGATCGCTTACCGCCGATCGGCAGGCGGCCGGGTCGAGCAGCAGCGGTGTGATGTCACGGAACAGAATCCCCGGCTCGGGGAAGTCCGGAACCGGGCGTATCAACGAGGCGTAATCCACCGGGTCACTCATTTCCGGGTCGCCGTGAACTTCTGGTCGACCTGGCAGAGGCCGCTGACCAGCATCCGGCCGGTCACCCTGTTGCCCTTGACCGTTCCGGTCAGAACCCTGCGGTCATCGGCGAAGCTGACCCTCGGCGAGCCCTTGAACACCGCGGTGAAGACGCCGTCCGCCTTGATCTTCGAACTGGCGCCCGGTCGTTGTGCTGCCGACGGATACCTGAAGGCGACCAGCAGGAACGGAGTTCCGTAACAGCTGCCAGCCGGGTTGCCCTTGAAGTAGGTGACCCGGTTCTTCTTGATCTTCAGGGTCACCTTGACCTCGCCTTCGTCCCTGCCGACGTAGGTTCCGTCCTTCGCGGCCGACGCGGCTGCCGGCAGAAGGAGAGCAGCGGTCAGAGCGAGGGTTGCGAGCAGGACGATTCGGTTCATCCGGCGGCAGCTTACGGCATGATCTGCTTGTGGACTTCACGGACGTCGATCTCCCCGGGCTGCTGCTCGACACCGAGTCCGCGGTCGGAATGGAGGCCCACGGAAAGACCGAGGCCGCCGTCCTGATGCCGATCTCCAGATGGCCGCATGATCCGCACCTGACCTTCACCGAGCGGCGGGCCGACCTCAGAAAGCACGCCGGCGAGATCTCGTTTCCCGGCGGCACGACCGAACCCGAGGACCGTGATCTCGAGGAAACCGCGCTGCGCGAATCCCACGAAGAGATCGACCTGCGGCCGGACCTGGTCGATGTGATCGGCGCGGTACCCCCGGTCGGCACCTTCGCCACCTCTTTCCGGATCCAGCCGATCGTCGGCCTGGTCGCGGAAGAAGCGCGAATGATCGCCAACCCCGACGAGGTCGCAGCGATCCTGACCTTCGGCTTCGATGACCTGCTCGACTCTTACGCGATGCGCCGGCTGGTCCGGCGCGGGGTACCGATCCGCACCCCGACCTTCGAGCTTGGCCGCCACCTGATCTGGGGTGCGACAGCCCGCATCCTCACCGACTTTTTTCACCGGATCGGGGCCATGAAGTGAGCCTCCGGAAGGTGGCCGTGCTGGTCGCCGCCTCGTTGTCGCTCGGATTTGCGATTGCCGGCTGCGAGGTCACCGTTGAGAGCGGAACCGACGACTTCAAGGTCGAAGAGATCCCGCTCGAGGGTCTCGCACCCTGCGACGGACCCGGAATGCCGCAGCGGATGCTCTGCGGGTCGGTCAACCTTCCGCTCGAACGCGAAGACCCGGACCTTGGCCTGATCAATATCGCCTTCGCGGTCCTTCCCGCGACCTCCCCGCCGACCGGCGAGCGCAAAGGAATCCTGGGAATCGAAGGCGGACCGGGCTACGGCTCGATCGGCAGCGCCGCGCTTTACCGAAACCTTCTCGGCGATGTCCTGCGGACCCGCGACCTGATCACGATCGATGCCCGCGGGACCGGGGAATCGGAAGCAATCGACTGCCCCGATCTCCAGCACGGGACGACCTCGGAGGAGATTGGCCTGGCCGCCTGCGTCGAGCAGCTCGGAGAGCGGTTCGGTTCGTACCGGACCTCGGCGATAGTCGACGACTTCGCGTCCGTCCTCGATGCCCTCGGCTACGAGAAGGTCGACGTTTACGGTGATTCGTACGGAACCTTTGCTGCCCAGTCCTTCGCCTTTCGCCACCCGGACCGGGTCAGGAGGATCGCCCTCGACAGTGCGTATCCGGTCCGTGGCGAGAGCGCCTGGTACCCGAGCATCTGGCAGACCGGGATTCGGTCCCTCGAGACTGTCTGTGACCGGACACCCGGCTGCAGCGACGCAAGCGAGCGGCTTGACGAGTTCGTGAAGAGACTCAGGCAGGATGGCTACTCGACCGGCCCGTTCCTCGACCTGCTGGCCGGCGCCGGATACTCGCCTCCGGGGAGCTACCGGGACATCAACGAAATAGTGGCCGCCGACCTCGCCGGCAACTCCGCCCCCTATTTCGAGGCGACCAGGCAGAGCCCCGCTGCTTCCGGCCCGCCCGAGGCCTACTCGGTGGGCATGGAGAAGGTCGTTTCCTGCAACGACTACCCGATGCTCTGGAACAAGGAATCTCCCCAGGCCGATCGGTATCCGGAACTGCTTGCCGAGGTCCGAAACTACCCCGCCGATGCCTTCAAGCCGTTCACTCCGCGCGAGATCGCCCTCAGCCCGGAGTTCCTCTATCTCGAGTGTCTGGTCTTCCCCGGGCCCGACCGGTTCTACGAGCCACCGGCCGGCGAGGATGCGGAGGCGCCCGACGTGCCGGTTCTGATCGTCAACGGGGAACTCGACAACGTGACCTCGCCGGAAGAGGGCCGGGCGACAGCCGATCTGTTTCCCGACTCCCGCCTGTTCGTGGTGCCGAACGCCGGCCACACCTACCCGCTCTCGTACCCCGGCTCGGTCGGGGCCCGCGAGATCCGTGACTTTCTGCGCTGAGCCGGGGCCAGCCGAAGGCGGTTCTATGCTGACGGGCGATGGGTGAAGTGCTCAGGTTCAGCATCGACGGCGAACTGCTCGACCCCGGCGAGGCCTTCCTGCCTCTGCCCGACGACGGACTCTTGCGCGGCGACGGGGTTTTCGAGGTCGCCCGGGTCTACGGTGGCAGACCCTTCGCGCTCGACCTTCACTTCGATCGCATGGAGCGATCGGCGGCGGCGATCGACCTGGTGCTGGAACGGGACCTGCTTGAGGCCGAAGCCGCCCGTTTGATCGATTCGGCTGGTGACCGGGACTTTCTGATCCGGCTGGTCCAGACCCGGTCCGGCCGCCGAATCCTCTCCCTGGAGGAGTTGCCCGACCACTCGGCGACCATTTCGCTCGCCACCATCCGCTACTCGCCGACCCTGATCCTCAACGGGGTCAAGTCGCTTTCCTACGCGGCCAACATGCACGCCACCCGACTGGCCAACAAGGCGGGTGCCGACGAAGCTCTCTTCGTCCGGCCCGACGGCGTGGTTCTGGAGCCGCCGACCTCTTCGATCTTCTGGGCGACCGCCGAGGGCCGGCTGCGGACACCGGCGCTCGAGGCCGGCGTGCTCGACTCGATTACCCGCCGCAAAATCGTCGAGCGGCTGGAAGTCGAGGAAGCCGAGTTCCAGCTCGATGACCTGATGTCGGCTTCAGAGGCATTTCTCGCGTCAACCACCCGCGAAGCCCACCCGGTCTCCCGAATCGATCGTCAGCCGCTGCCAACCATCGACGGACCAAAGACCAAAGAAGCAGCAGCCGCCTTCGGCCAGGCACTCAACGCCGATCTCGGTGCCTAACCGGCAGAGCCCCTCCCAACCATCAGTTACTTCAAGTGGGAGGGGCGGGTTTCACCGGGAGGGCGGGTCGGACCCCGCCCGACTCCTAATTATTGTCGCGCAGGTACCACTCGGCGTCGAGGGCGCCCTTGCAGCCGGAGCCGGCGGCAGTTATTGCCTGGCGGTAGGTGTGGTCGACCAGGTCGCCGACCGCGAAGACACCGGCAAGGTTGGTCTTGGTCGATGCGGCTTCGGTCTTGACGTAGCCCTCATCGTCGGTATCGACCTGGCCGGTGACCAGTTCGGAGCGCGGAATGTGACCGATCGCCACGAACGCGCCATCGACCGGCACCTCCTCGACCTCGCCGCTCGCGGAATGCTTCAGACGGACCTTCTCGAGGGAGCCGTCTTCTCCGGCCACGAACTCTTCCGGGGCCCAGGGAGTCTTGAGCGAGATATTGGGCAGACTCTCGGCCCGCTCCTGCATGATCTTCGAAGCCCGGAACTCGTCCCGGCGATGCACCAGATCGAGGCTGGATGCGAACTTGGAAATGAAGACCGCGTCCTCCATCGCCGAATCGCCGCCGCCGATCACCATGGTCGAGCGGTCCTTGAAGAAAGCTCCGTCGCAGACCCCGCAAGTCGAAACTCCGCGACCGGCCAGTTCCATCTCGCCGGGGATACCGAGCCGCTTGGGCTCGGCGCCCATCGAGAGGATCACGGTCTTTGCGTGGTGGACCTCGTCACCCAGGTAGACCTTGTGGATGCCGCCGTCGGTGAGTTCAACCTTGTCGACGTCATCGGTGACGAATCGGGTGCCAAAGCGTTCGGCCTGATCACGGAAGCGGGTCATCATTTCCGGACCCATGATCCCCTCGGGGAAGCCCGGGTAGTTCTCGACGTCGGTGGTGTTCTGAAGCTGCCCGCCCCACTGGAAACCCTCGAAAACGAGCGGGTTCAACTCGGCCCGGGCCGCGTAGAGAGCGGCCGTGTAGCCAGCCGGCCCGCCGCCGATGATGATCATGTTCTCGACTTCGGTTTCGCTCATTCCAGGTACCTGTTTTCCGTCTTCCATCTCTACTTTACTTTCTGAAGTAAGTGTAGCGCCCGCCAGTCGCCGTCACTTTCTCAAAGGATCTTCTCGATCAGACCGGGCTGGGGCGGCCGGTCGATCGGCAGTCCCTCCCGCTTCCAGCGCTTCACAGTGTTTCGAAGCTGGAAGAAGGCCGCTATCCCGGTCGGGATCGGCAGCCAGAAGGCGACCAGCCGGTAGATCAGAACCGCGGCGAAGACCTGCTCTTCGGGGAAACCGAAAAGCACGAAGGTGCCGATCATCCCGGCATCGACCGCACCGACCCCGGCCGGGACGAAGGGGATCAGGTTCGCGACCATCCCGATGAAGAAGCCCATCACCACAACGCCGAGCGGAATCGCTATGCCGAAGGCCTTGAAAGATGCCCAGAGGATGCCGATGTTCGCCGCCCAGAAGCCGATCGCACCGACCACCGCGAGCCCGGCCCTGGACGGATGGGCGACCAGCCTGAGCGCGGTCCTGGTCCCGTCGGCGACCATCGCCGGCACGGTCGAGAGCTTGGCCAGGAACTTGACGCCGGTGTGACGCTTCGCGTACCCGTCGATGCGACGCTCGATGTCCTTCGGGACCAGAGCGAGCGCTCCGCCCAGCAACATCACGATCAGGGCGATGCCGGCCGGAACGAAGGTCAGCGAGACCACGGTCGAGCCGTGAAGCACCCCGGTTCCGAGCAGGATCCCGAAGACCAGAATCGCCAACGGATAGAAGAGGTAATGCAGCACGATGAAGGCGACCATTCGGGTGCCGACGTCGCGGCGCTCCATCCCGCCCTGGCGAAGCGCCCAGTAGGTGAGTACGACCCCTCCCGCTCCGCCAGCCGAAAAGAGCAGGGTTGCGGCGAAGCCGGCCATGTTGATCTCGTAGGACTCGCGCCAGGTGATCGGGAAGCTCTCCCCTCCGACCACCGCGCGAAACAGGGCTATATATGTGATGAACGAGAGGATGCAGAAGCCGATCGCGATCATCACGTAGACCGGCTTGGCCTCGCTGAGCATCCCGATCGCGTCACCGAAACCGGCCAGTTTGGGCAGCAGGAAGTAGATCGCGAGGATCAGCAGCACGATCAGAGCTACGGTCTGGATTACTCCGCGGGTCGTAAATACGGGAAGGCCGTCGCCTTCCTCGTCATCGACTGGCCGGTCCACCTGATCGGTCATTTGCTGGCGGCGATCGCCTCGAGTCGCTGGAGCCGGGTGTTGAACATCTCGATGAAGGGACGGGCCAGGGTCTCGCCGTTTCTGGCGAGCAGGACGACACCCGCTCCGGCCAGGAGGTCAGTCACGTAATGCTCGCCCAGGTACACGAGGGCGAATCCGAGCGAAAGAGCGTAGGCCCAGCCCAGAGTTCCCTCCACCTTGCCGCCGGCGTCGCTGAGCAGAATCGCCGCCATCAGGGCGGTCGCGAAGTGGAGTGACGGCATCGCTGCCCAGGGATTCGAGCCGAGCGTTCCGAAAATCCGGGTCCAGGCCGGCCCCCAGAGCTTCTCTCCGTACTCGAGCATCACCCGCTTCACGTGCTCGTCGGCGATCTCCGGGTCGATGTAACCGTTCTCGGCGGCCCACCAGGGTGGTGCCGTGGGAACCAGGAAGTACATGGCGCAGCCCAGATCGAAAGTCGCGGCCAACTGACGCCCGGACTGGGGGAACTTCTCCTTGTTCCGGACTGCGATCCAGAAGATCGCGGCGTACGGCTGGATGAACCAGAACCAGTGGGTCCAGGCCGCGAATTTCGTCAACTGATTGCCATAGGGACCCCGATGAAGCAGTTTCTGGAGCCGGGCGTTCGGCAGCACGCCGCGACCGATCCAGCGGTCGATCCTGATCGGGTACTCGATGTAAAGACGCTCCCGCAGGCGTTTCGGGTCGTCGTACGGGAGTTCGTGACAAACCGCGAAGGCCCACATCTGGGCGGCAAAAAGGCCCAGGTCACGGCGGCGGGAACGGGGCCACAGAACTGCGATCGCAAGCGGCGCTGCGACGGTCGAGGCGACCGTGACCGCGGTCGGGATTCGGAGCTGGCGGCGTACGTGAGGGACGATTACGGCCGCTGCCAGCGCACCCACTGCAGCGACTCGAATGGCGGTTCGTTTCGTGGACCGCCGGGGCTTGAATGACGTCGGCAATCTCATCCCGGATTGGAAGCGTATGCGACGGCGCGGCGCGGCCTCCGCTACTGCGATTAGAATGGCCCGCGTCTTGCTGCCTCGATCCAGAAAACCAGTGTCTCTGTTCATCTCTCTGGCTGGCGTACTGCTCGCCTTCGCGCTGAATGCGTCGCCAGCCATGGCGCTTTCGCTGAACCCGGATGCCGCCTCGCCCGGGATCGAGGAAGGAAACACCCTGCATTGGATCCTTTTTGTGGTGATCCTCGCGGTGATCGTGATCGTCAACCTGGCGATCCTCAGGGCAGCACGACCCCGGACCCGCGCAGTCTCCCCGAAGCCGGGCAAGAAGCTGTCGCAGGTGAAGCTCGCGGTCGGACTCGGTGTCTTCGCGCTTGCCCTGTTCATTGTCGCCACCGTCTTCTCCGACAAGTCGCGGGAGATCCCGGCCATCAACGCGGAACCGGTTGCCGGCCAGGTCAAGGGCCAGCCGCTGGAGATCCGGGCCACCGGCCAGCAGTGGCTCTGGCGTTTTGATTACCCGAATGCTTCCTTCAGTTACCGGCGACTGATCGTCCCCGCCGGCGTAACTGTTCAGTTGAACCTCGAGTCCACCGACGTTGTCCACGGGTGGAACGTGCCCGAGCTGACTGGCAAGGCGCAGGCCATTCCGGGGCGGACCAGCGAGCTTTACTTCCGCGCCGACGAACCTGGCACCTACACCAACCGGTCGTCGATGCTTTCCGGCCAGGGTTACGACACGATGGAAATTGAAGTGATGGTCCTGCCGCCGGACGAGTATGAGGCAGCGATCGAAGAACTCAGGAAGAACATCCAGATCGCTCAGGACAAGGTCGAAGCCGAGTTCCAGGCTTCACGCGAGAAGTCCGAGGACGCCGCCGCCCAGGCCGAGGAAGCCGAGAAGACGGCTGGCGAAGCCGAAGAAGCCGCCAATGAGGCCGAGACGTCCGTGGCCGAAGCCAACAACGAAGCCGAAAGCACCGACAGCGAATGAGCCGCACCACCAGCTACCCCCAGACGATGCCGCCCACCCGGCCCGAGGTTTCCTCGACCGGTCCGCAGGAGGAAAGGTCCCGCTGGGCGGCTCTCGCTTCCAGTGCCGACCACAAGGACATCAGCCGGATCCTGATCTGCAGCGCATTCGGTTCGCTCTTCCTGGCCGCTCTCGAACTGCTGCTGATGCGAGTCCAGCTCGCCGTGCCTTCGAACGTCTTCCTCAAGGGCGTGACCTTCGACCGGCTCCTCTCCGTTTATGGCGAGACCGCGATCTTCCTGGTCGCCCTGCCGCTGATCATCGGCCTGCTCTATTACGTCGTGCCGCTTCAGATCGGCGCTCGCACCACCTCGATTCCCCGGGTCGGCCAGATCGGCCTCTGGCTGTTCATCTTCGGCGGCATCCTTCTTTACGCCTCGTTCCTCTTCACCCCGCCCGAGGCCGGCATCAACCCGCTTCCCCCCTTCTCCGACGCAACCTTCGCCCCGAACAACGGCGTTGACGTCTGGATCGGATCGACCGGCCTGATCACCCTGGGTCTGCTGCTCATTTCAATCGACCTGCTGACCACGCTTCACAACCTTCGTGCGCCGGGGATGGCTTGGCGGCGCGCGCCGCTGTTCACCTGGGCGAGCGCGATCGTGACCTGGCTCTTCGTGGTGATCGCCCCGATCTTCCTGGCCGCAATCACGATGCTGCTGATTGACCGCCTCTACGACGGTGGCTTCTTCGCCGGTGATTCGGGTGGCTCGCCGATTCTCTGGCAGCACCTCACCTACCTGTTCTTCACCGGCGTCTACATGTCGGTGTCGATCACCTTCCTGGCCGCAATCGGCGAGATCGTCCAGACCTTCACCGGACGGGAACTGCCCCGCAAGGCGATCGTCTGGTCGATGGTCGCGATCGCGATCGTCGGCACCCTGGCCTGGACGCAGAACATGCTGACCGCGCCGATCGGCAGCGGCTGGAAGTACTTCGGCATGCTGATGTCGCTGGCCCTTATCGTTCCCTTCGGCCTGATCTTCTACAACCTGATCTCGACCGTCAGCCAGAGTGATTTCCACATGCGCGCACCGCTCCGCTTCGCGCTCGGTGCGCTTTCCCTCGCCTCGATCGGCCTGGCAGCGGAGATCGCCCAGTCGACCATCGCGGTCGCAACCCAGCTTTCCCAGACCTACGACGCCTGGGCATCGACCCACTTCGCGCTGGTCGGCTTCGTCGTCTTCGGCGGTTTCGCCGCGGTCTCCTACTGGTACCCGAAGATGACCGGTCACGAGCTCAACGAGGACCGGGCCATGAAGTCCTTCGGTCTGATGTTCGCCGGTGCGATCATCGCCATCCTGCCGCTTTTCGGTGCCGGCGTCGCCGGTCAGGTCACCGACTCCTACCGCTGGTTCTCCGGTGAGGACTTCGGAGTCTTCAACGCGATTGCCGCGGTCGGCACCCTGATCCTCTTCGTCGGAATCATCCTCGCGGTCGGCAACCTGATCAAGAGCCGCAGCGAAGAGCCGGTCGCGACCCCGGACCCGTACCGGGGAGATTCGCTCGAGTGGCTCGCCCTCTCGCCCCCGCCGGCACACAACTTCGACGTCCTGCCGGACGTCCGCAGCACCCGCCCGATGCGCGACATCCGCGAGGCCGTCACTCGCCGCGATTCCGTCGACGCTGAGGCCGGAAGTGCCGCCCAGCCGGTAGCCTGAATGTCATGAGTCCCGGTGCCGACGCGCACTCAGTGCGCACTCGGCAGGCCGCGCAGCCCGCGCAGTCCGGCCTGCAGCTTGATGTAATCCCGCTGGCGCGGGATTACATATCGCTGACCAAACCGCGGATCATCAGCCTTCTGCTGCTGACCACGGTGGCCACGATGTTCGTGGCCGACCCTTCCGGTCCGGCCCTCTCGACCATCCTCTGGACCATGCTGGGTGGCTATCTCGCCGCCGGCGGCGCCGGTGCGATCAACCACTACATCGACCGCAACCGTGACGCCCAGAACAACCGGACCAGCAACCGGCCGCTCGCCGACGGACGCATCAAGCCGATCAATGGCCTGATCTTCGGCATCGCCCTCGGCACGATCGCTTTCTTCCAGCTCTGGCTTACCGTCAACTTCCTCGCCGCCGCCCTGGCCATGGTCGGTCTGTTCGGCTACGTCTTCCTCTACACCCTGTGGCTCAAGCCGCTGACTCCGCAGAACATCGTGATCGGCGGCAGCGCCGGAGCGGTGCCGCCGCTGGTCGGCTGGGCTGCCGCTTCCGGCGGGCTGACCTGGGATGCGATGTGGCCGTTCCTGATCATCTTCTTCTGGACCCCGCCCCACTTCTGGGCGCTCTCTTTGATGATCAAAGACGACTACGCCAAGACCGGGGTGCCGATGCTGCCGGTCGTCAAGGGCGAGAAAGCGACCCGCGAGGCAATCCTCATCTACACGATCTTCATGGTCGGCTTCACGGTCGGTCCTTACTGCACCGGCCTTCTCGGTCCTCTCTACCTGGCCGCCTCCGTGGTGCTCGGCCTGATCTACATCGGTTTCTCCTTCGCTCTCTGGCGAAACCCGACCCCGAAGATCACGCTCCAGGCCTACCTCTACTCCCTCGCCTACCTCGCCCTGCTCTTCATCAGCATGGCAGTGGCCGCGGTAGCCGCCGCTTAAGATAAAAATACGGTCATGGATCGCAATACTTCCAGGAAGAACTTCACCACGGGCATGCTTCTCGGCGCCACCTCGGCCTCGATCTTCGCCCTCACATTCGTCTTCGCGGTCCTCTACATCGCGAACTAGGGAACGACCATGAGCCAGATCACCAAGCCGACCGAAACGATCCAGCTTCCCGCGCCCTCGTTTGCCCCCGCCGTCTTCGCGCTCGGTGTACTCGGTCTGGTCGCCGGAACCTTCGCCAATGACTTCATGTTCCCGGCCTGGTTCTACGCCTTCGTCGGCTTCTTCTTCTGCCTCTTCTCGCTCCGCAGCATGATCAAGCGCGGCCGCCGCGACTTCTACGCCCTGCCCCGCGAGCAGGAAGACGCCCGGGCGGAACTCCCGGTAGAGAGCTTCACCGCTCCGACCGCCGAGTAGCACCGCTCCTCCACCCGCTCCTGGGTGGAACAGGGCAGGCGAAGGGGATTCCGAGATGTTCCGGAGTCCCGTGGCACCTCCAGGAACGGGTTCCCGCCCGGCTTTCAGGTGGTGGGTATGTATTGCATCTATATGGATGCAATCCATAGGCACCTGCCCCGGATCCGCGGGAGTGTGTCGACTTTCCTCACCGACAGTGATGAAAGTCGACACACTCAGAAATTGGATCTCGAAGAAGCGCCAACACCACAAGACTCTCGGCGGGTCGTGCCCGGGCCCCGGGCCCGAGCCGGGTTAGACGGCCTGGCTTGAGGTGGCCCCGTCGGAGGTCCAGACGCGCATGATGTCCCTCATGCTGAGGACGCCGATCAGTTCTCCGTCCCGGTAGACGGTCAGGTGGCGGATGCCACGCTTGGACATCTCGGTCGCCGCCCGCTCGAGACTCCACTCGGGCGAGGCGGTGATCACCTTCTCGCTCATGTGGTCAGCGACCTTCTCCTGATCGGGATCGAGACCATTGCCGACTGCCCGCAGCACGTCACGCTCGGTCAGGATCTGCGGCCCGGGCCACTCGTCGTGTTCGACGATCGCGGCTCCGACCGATCGTTCGGCCATCTTCCGGGCGGCATCACGCAGCGAGTGATCCGGTCCCACCCGGAGGACAACTTCCGACATCCCGACACTTACTCGCATCCGATCCCTTTCCGGAGTTTGTAACTTTCGTTGCCATCCTATCTGATCGTGCGACTTGTCTCAATCTTCAGGATCGGCCCGGCTGACACCGCGAGGCAACAGTGCCGCCCCGATATATAGAATGACCGGGCTTCACCCACCGCCATGATGAAGAACAAGTTCTCGACCAAGCTGCCCCTGCTCCTCGCGTCCGTTGCCGTGCTCGGCGCCGTAATCGCGGGTTGCGGTTCGTCATCCTCGAACTCCGATCCCGAAGAGCTTGGATTCCAGGATCGTGGCCGCCAGCTCTTCAACGCCAAGTGCGGTACCTGCCACGTTCTCGCCCAGGCCGCGAGCACCGGCACCCAGGGCCCCAATCTCGACACAGCATTTGCTCCCGCCCGTGCCGCCGGCATGGATGACGACACCATCAAGGGCATTGTCCGGGCCCAGGTCCACCGCCCCCAGGTCGTGGACGGCGACTATCCCGGCGTGACCATGCCGGCCAACATCGTCGAAGGCAATGACCTCGAAGACGTGGCTGCCTACGTCGCGGCTGTGGCAGGCGTGCCCGGCATCCAGCCGCCCAAGGCTCCGGGCGAAGG
>JAGQUQ010000029.1:0-3921 GCA_020438425.1 Solirubrobacterales bacterium | reverse complement strand
CGGGCGCCCAGATCTTCGCCAACAACGGCTGTGGCAGCTGTCACACCCTGGCTGCGGCACAGTCCGCCGGAAACCTTGGCCCGAACCTTGACGAAGTCATCCCCGGCATGAGCAAGGAAGAGATCAACGAAGCCATCGTCGATCCCGGTGCCGTAATCGCGCCCGGCTTCCCCAACGCGATGCCCAGCTTCGAGGGCAAGATCAGTGACCAGCAGCTGAACCAGCTGATCGATTTCCTCGTCTCGTCAGCTGCGGCTGATGGCAAGAACTGATTCCGGCTTTCTGAACCGGATCCGTCGCTTCTCAATCTCGCCTGGTCTCTATCAGGTAATAACCCTGATCGCGCTTGTCACTCTGGTGGGGATCGTCTTCACCGGTGCCGGCGTCAGGCTCACCGCTTCCGGCCTCGGCTGCCCGGACTGGCCCAAGTGCCATGGCCAGTACGTTGCCCCGGCCCAGATCAATGCGTGGATCGAGTACGGAAACCGGCTGGTGACCGGAGTCGTTTCGATCGCCGTGATCGCCGCCTCCCTGCTCGCACTGTTCCGGAAGCCCTTCCGGAAGCACCTGGCCCAAATCGGTGTGCTGCTGCCACTCGGCGTGATCTGCCAGGCGGTCCTCGGCGCCTTCGTGGTCTACTACCACCTGCCGCCGGAGCTGGTGATCTTTCACTTCATCCTCTCGATGATCCTGATCGACGCCGCCTTCGCCCTCTTCTGGTGTTCGAGATACGAGCCCGGGGAGCGGAGATACTCGACCGACTGGATCAGCACCTGGGCGGTCCGGGCCCTGATCCCGATCGGCCAGCTGACGATCTTCCTCGGCACCATCACGACCGCTTCCGGCCCTCACCCCGGCGACCACGACAAGGAACTGGTCCGTCGATTCGATTTCAAGGGCGGTGACACGCTCGAGTGGATCGTCCAGCGACATGCCGCGATGGCGGTGATCTTCGCCCTCTCGGTCGTCGCGGTGATCTTCATCGTGCGTCGCCAGGGCGGGGACCGGCGCGCGCAGAAGCCGCTATTGGTGACCCTCGGCATGATCTGCCTGCAGATCGGCGTCGGCATCCTCCAGTGGCAGCTTCACCTCCCGGCCTGGATCGTCTGGTGCCACGTCGCGATCGCCACCCTGCTCTGGGTCGCGGTGCTCTGGTCAGTCGCCAAGGCCGGCCAGATCACTCCCGGCACCAAGGGCGCCCTGCGGCGCCACGCGGAGCCCGCCGTCAGTTAGGCACCGGGCGCGTTACGCCTCGGTCAGCTCGGCGGCCGCTTCGGCCAGGGCTGCGGTGTGGGCGTCGACGTCCTCCGGCCTGGTGTCCGGACACATCAGGGCCATCATGTGGAACGGCGTCATCAGGATGCCCCGGTTCAGCATGTAGAGGTGAAGCAGGGCGTCGAGCGGCACGTCGAAGGCATCCGACGCTGCCTGTCCCGACTTTGGTCGCTCGGCCCCGAGCATGTACTCGGCCCGGCAGCCGAGACGGGTCACCGTCCAGGCCAGATCGGCGTCGTCGATCACCGACTGGACCCCGAGTTCGAATCGGATGCCCATCTCGATCATGTGCTCGAAGGCATCGTCGGTCAGCACCTCTTCCAGGGTGGCCCGGGCAGCCGCCATCGAAAGCGCGTTGCCGGCCAGGGTGCCGCCGACGCCACCGACGTCGGCCGCTTCCCAGACCGTCTTCTCCAGGACCCTGCCGGCCATCTCGCCGGTCATGCCGTAAGCCCCGGTAGGGATGCCACCGGCGATCGGCTTTCCGATCGTGATCATGTCGGGCTCCAGCCCGTGGGCGGCGGTGTACCCGCCCGGTCCGCAGCAGAAGGTGTGGGTCTCGTCGATGATCAGGATCGTTCCCTGCTCACGGGTCAGCTCCCGCACCCGCTCGAGGTACCCCGGCTCCGGCAGCACGATCCCGATGTTGGTCAGGGCCGGCTCCATCAGGACGCAGGCGACGTCGCCGTGGGCCAGTTCCCGCTCGAGACCCTCGAAGTCGTTGAACTCGACCACTCTCGTGGTCTGCCCGATCGGCACCGGCGGGCCGATGTTGCCGATCCGGTAGGCGGGCTCCCCGTCGAGAAGGCGGGCAACCGTCTCGTCGACCGAGCCGTGGTAGCAGTGGTTGAAGACGAGCACCTTGTCGCGGCCCGTTACTTCGCGGCAGAGCCGGATCGAGAACCGGTTGGCGTCACTGGCCGAGAGGGAGAACTGCCACTGATCGAGCCCGAACCGGCGCTTCATCTCCAGTCCGAGCGGAACCGCGTCCTCGCTCGGGAGCATAGTCGTGATTCCGCGGGCCAGCCTGCGACTGGCCGCGGCGACGGTCGGCTCCGGAGAGTGACCGGTCATCGCCCCGGTGTCACCGAGGCAGAAGTCGATCAGCCGGTTGCCGTCGACGTCGGTCAGGCGGTTGCCTTTGGCCTCCTCGAAGAAGACCGGGAAGGAACCAGGCCAGCGGGTCATCCAGTTCATCGGAACCCCGTAAAGGAGAGCCTCTTCGGCCTGCTCGTGAATCACTTTCGATCTCGGATGCGAGCCTTCGAAGGTCTCGAGCTCCCGTGACATCAGGTCCGAAACTCGATCGCTTGAAATTGGCTTGAAGGCCGATGAACTGGGCATTTGAGGCGGTTTCCTCTCTCCGGATTGCGAAGGCTGCACTTGACAGGGTAACCAGATTCTGTTGTTTTGTGGAATGATCCAACAAAGTCAAGAGAAGAAGTGATTCCAAGGAGAACCAGTAAATGACTCTCGTCTCACCCGTCATCACCGCAGTCGCCGCCCGCGAAGTGCTCGACTGTCGCGGCCTTCCCACGCTCCAGGTTGACCTCACCCTCGACGAGGCTGTGACCGGTACGGCCGATGTGCCGACGGGCCGCTCGACCGGGGCCAACGAAGCCTTCGAGCTGCGTGACGGCGGAAGCCGGTTCGGCGGATTCGGCGTCCTCAAGGCCGCCGGGAACGTGACCGGTGAAATCGCCGAAGCCCTGCTCGGCACCGAGCTCACCGACCAGCGGTCCCTTGACCAGTTGCTGATCGAACTCGACGGCACCGAAGACAAGAGCCGCCTCGGTGCGAATGCCATCCTGGGCGTTTCTCTCGCCGCAGCCCGCGCCTCGGCCGAGTATCACGGCGTCCCGCTCTACCGGGCGATCAGCTCGAATGCCCACCTGCTCCCGGTTCCGCTGGTCAACCTGATCAACGGCGGCAAGCACGCCTCGAACGACCTCGACTTCCAGGAGTTCATCGTTCTCCCGGTTGGCGCGGAATCGATGCTGGAAGCTCTCCAGATCTCGTCCGAGGTAAACCTCGCCCTGGCCGACATCCTGCTCGAGCGCTACGGCAAGGTCGCCCTCAACACCGGCGACGAAGGCGGCTTCGCCCCGCCGATCAGCGACCCGCACGAGGCGCTCGGACTACTCCACGAGGCAGTCGAGGCCGCCGGCTACACCGGCCGCTTCCGCTACGGACTCGACGCCGCCTCGACCCATTACTACGACAAGGACAAGGGCACCTACCTGGTTAACTGGGGCGAGCGCGACCGCGACGGCATGATCGAGCTCTACAAGGAGCTGATCGAGAAGTACGACATCGTCACGATCGAGGACCCGCTCGACGAAGAGGATTTCGAAGGCTTCGCCAAGCTGACCGAGGAGTCCGGCATCCAGATCGTCGGCGACGACCTCTTCACGACCAACCCGAAACGCCTGGCCCAAGGGATCGAGATCGGCGCCGCCAACTCGCTGCTGTGGAAGTTCAACCAGATCGGCACCCTCTCGGAAGCCCTCGACGCCGCCGAGATGGCTCACAAGGCCGGCTACACGGTCGTCGTTTCCGAACGCTCCGGCGAGACCGAGGATCCGATCATCAGCGACTTCACCGTCGCCCTGGGAGCCGGCCAGATCAAGACCGGTGCCCCGGTCC
>JAGQUQ010000028.1 GCA_020438425.1 Solirubrobacterales bacterium | reverse complement strand
CCCGTCATCGATTGATGGCTCCTCAAGTTTGCCTTC
Organism: Solirubrobacterales bacterium; assembly: GCA_020438425.1. Classification (GTDB taxonomy): domain Bacteria; phylum Actinomycetota; class Thermoleophilia; order Solirubrobacterales; family 70-9; genus 67-14. Next base: position 27,100 of record JAGQUQ010000028.1, on the reverse strand, counting down.
AGATCGCACTGTCAACTTGACCGCGACCGGAACCGATGACCTTTCCGGCATCTACTACGTTTCAGCGAGTTTCCGATTGGTCGGAGAAACCAGCTCGCAACCCGACACCTCGTTTCCGATCTGGATCGGAAATCTCTCAGGCGGGACTCCGCTGAACGGAACCTTGACCGGAACCGGAACCGTCAATCAATACTCCCTTCGACCAGGCCAATACAAGATCGCCTACTTGTCAATCTGCGACCACGCGAACCGCTGCTCAAATTACACAGGAACCGACCTCGATACCTTGGGGTTGAATCCCGAGATTGGAGTCAACCCTCCTGAAATTGCATGCGACGGACCCCCAGCCAGTTGGGTAGAGCAAAACGTGGTGGTTTCGTGCACCGCGTCAGACGCACAAAGCGGCTTGGCGAACCCGAGTGACTCAAGCTTCTCACTCTCAACCTCAGTTGCGCCAAACGTAGAGACGCACAGTGCATTTACGAACTCGCGATTGATCTGCAATGTGGCTGGAGCATGTGTCACGGCTGGACCAATCAGCGGGATCAAGGTGGACCGGAAGGCTCCCTCAATCTCGATTGACGGGCCGGTAGATGGGGCTGTTTTCCATCAGGGGGATTCGGTTGTAGCGGATTACTCCTGTTCCGATGGCGGGTCCGGGGTGGCTGACTGTGTTGGGGATGTGGCTGACGGGAGTGCGATCGATACCTCGAGCCTGGGTTCGCATTCGTTCACGGTGACCTCGACCGATGCCGTTGGGAATACGAGCTCGAAGACTGTTCACTACACCGTGGTCGCGGTTGGGGCGCCCGATCTGCGAATCACCAAGAGCTCGAATCCGGCATACGCCCGACCGGGCGACACGCTTTCCTTCACCCTGGTTGCCGAGAACGCCGGGACCGAGGATGCAGAGAACGTCGTGATCACCGATCCACTGCCGGCTGGACTGACCTTCGTCAGCGCTTCCGCGCCCTGCCAGTTCAACTCCGGCACCGTGACCTGCGAGATCGGAACCCTGGCCGGCGGCCAGCACAAGACCTACACCGTCACCACCACCGTCGATGACTGGGGTGACGCCGACGAGAGCGCCGACCATCTGCTTGACGTTCAGAGGAACGAGGTCCAGGTTGACCTTGAGGCGGGTCAAACCCGAACTCTTGAAGTTTCATGCCCGGCCGGATACCTGGCCGTTGATGGCAGCCTGCGCGTGGACCATGTCGACCAGGGGACCGGTGATTGGACCGCCCCCGAGGTTCTGGAATCGCGAGCCGGTTCCCTGAGCACCTGGCGAGCAACCGTCAGGAACACTGCTCATGGCCAGGCCCAGGCCAAGCTGTTCGTGGTCTGTGTCCAGAAAGTCACCCTGGCCGACGGCACCAACCGGCACGAGATCTCCCTTTCGGCTCCGGTGGTTCTGAACGACGATGTCACCGCGGGCCGCGGTGAACACTTGCTCGAATGCGGTCCGGGCGAGATCGCGGTCCAGCCCGGATTCAGCTCTGATCAGGCCGGCAATCTTGTCTACAGCCAGCCTGAAGGCAATGGCTGGAAGTTCATCTTCGACGCCTCAGCCGACGCCCATGTCTCGTTCTCGATCGCATGTCTGAAGCGTCAGACGACCTTTGAGGATGGCCACACCCACGACTTCCGGTTTGAGCGGATATCGACCACGGTGGATGTTGCTCCCGGTACCGTCAACGAGGCGCAGCTCACCTGCCCGGATGGAAGCAAGGGGATCGTCGCGGGTTGGGATCTCGACAATGGACTGTTCTCCCTGGGCAACGATCCCCGTCCGGTCACCCGTGCCTTCAAGCTCTACAACCCGACTGATCACACTCTGGGCGCGAGACTGACCCTGCTCTGCCTCGGAACCCGGACCGCTGGCGAACACCTGGCCGCAAAGCACTTCGCAAACACGGCCTTCATCACCTCGTCTTCGGTCGAATCCGATCCGGACAACAACGATTCGACGGTCGAAGTTCCCGCCGAGGACACGGACAACCACACCCCGGTGGTCAATGATCCTGATCCGGACAAACCGCACCCGAACAACCCGATCGCCAAGACGATCGTCGTCAAGGGGGTTAGCTACTCGGCCTCCGGGGTGACCTTCACCCTGAAGTGCTCGGGCGCCTGCGGTGGCACCGCGAAACTCTCGACCCTGGCGAAGATCAAGGTCAAGGACAAGAAGTACAGCAGGGGAACAGTCATCGGCAAGCGGCAGTACTTCATCGGTAAGGCCGGGACGAAGAAGGTCAAGCTCACTCTTACCGGCAACGGGCGAAGGATCCTCAGGAGCGGCAAGGCGCACAGAGCCCTTCTGACGGTTTCCGGAACTGCTGCGAAACGGGTTGGCATCGGCTGACCGATCCGCCCGGCCCCGGCTGAAAGAATGCCCGGCGATGTCCGGGGATGAAGAATTGAGAGAGGGGCGGTTGCGGAAGCTGCTGGGTGAGGTGCGGGAGATCTTCATCGGGATCTTTCATGTGTACCGGGCCTGGTGGGTGGACATCCTGCTTCTCTCGCTGATCATCTTCATTCCGCTGGGGGTCCTGGATGCCGCCGATTCCGAGGCGCTCGAATCGCTTCGGTCGGGCGAAAGCGCAAAGGCCGTGGTCCTCTCCGTCGGGGCCTTTCTGATCATCGCCACAGCCACCCTGGGGGAAGTGTTCCTGGCCGGCGCGATCGGTCTCTCGCTGATCCACGCCAAGGACGGTCGCCCCCCTTCCCTGGCTTTCATCGCCCGCCATCTCAGCTACGGCCGGCTGATCGCGGTTGACATCCTCTACGTGGTGCTCGTCGCCGCCGGATTCGTGCTCTTCCTTGTCCCGGGCCTGCTCGCTTTCGTATATCTGGCTCTGGCAGGGCCGGTGGTGGAAATCGAGGACCGCGGAATCCGGGCCTCCTTCAAACGCAGCATCCAGCTGGTCCGCGGGAGCTTCTGGCTGGTCCTGGTCGTTTTGCTGCCGATCGAGCTGGTCGGAAGCAGCATCGGGAAAGCGGCCGAGGTACCGATCGAAGCGCTGCTCGGACACAACTTCGTCGCGGTCGGACTGGCCGAGGCGATGACCGACGTGGTGCTTTCGCCGCTGTGGGCGATCGCCGCCGTCCTGCTGACCCGGAAGATGGTCGAGCGGAAGGATGGAGTCACCCTCCCGGGACCTGCTGTGGCGGATCTCCAGTCCGGCAAGCCGAGCGCCTGACCGAGTCCGGATATTCATCCCATACGGATGAATTCCACAAACATCGGGGTCTTCGTAGCTCAAGCCTCTAGAGTCGTCTGTTCATGAATCCGCAAGGCACGGCGGGAAGCCGTTGAGTACCTCGATCGCAGACGAATCGGTCTCCCCGGAGGAGTGGACCGAAGCCGTTTCCGAGCGACGCGGCTGGAAGCTCTACCAGACCGTTCGCCTGATTCTGCGGCCACTCAGATGGTGGGCGAGGGTCCAGTCGAAGGGCCTCGAGTACCTGCCGGCGACCGGCCCGGCCCTGATCGTCTCCAATCACGATTCCTGGCTTGACCCGCTGGCGATGATCGAAGTGATGATGTGGAAGAAGCGGCAACTGCGATTCCTCGCCAAGCACACGCTCTGGAAGTTCAGGCCGCTTGCCTGGATCATGGATCAGGCCGCGCAGATTCCGATCCGCCGGGGCGAAGGTGACACCGGTGCCCTCGACGCAGCGGCCGAGGCAGCGGGCCGGGGCGAGATGATTGGCATCTTTCCCGAGGGCACCCTGTCGCGCGGCACCGTTCTCAGGGCCCGCAAGGGTGTGTCCCGGTTGGCCCGGGCCTGCCCCGGGGTGCCGGTGGTCCTGGTCGCCGTTACGGGAAGTTCGGACCTGAAGCGTTTCCCCAAACGCCCGCAGGTGACCGTCGAGTTCTTCGAACCGGCCGGGGGTCAGATGGGAACGGACGAGGACCCGCAGGAGTTTTCGCAGCGCCTGCTCGACGAGATCCGCACGAAGGCCCCCCGCACCCGCTGACCCGGCGTCCTCAGCGTCTTGCGCTGAACTTCGAAAAACCCGCTCCGGAGTCGGTCGAGCAACCATCGCCGAACGACATCCCGAAATTGCCTCTGGTTGTTTTCGCCTTGCTATCGGTGATGCCGGTGATGAAGACTGCGGCCCGTTTGTCCAGCGTGGTCTGGCTACGGCCGGAGAAGTAGACGTGAGTCTGCTTCACGGGATCGAAGGGGTTGCTCGTCTTGTCGATCTTCATCCGGCCCACCTTGCCGCTGATCTTTCCGTCCGGTGTGTCCCCGAAGCAGGTGAAAGCCAGCCGCCGGAACTCGAAGCTGGTCACCCGAAAAGGACTGCCACCAACCCGCTGGATCTTGACGATCAGCTTCGAGCCGGGATGCCCCGAAACGCTGCCGATCAGGGTTCTCGTCTCCGCACCCGCGGGAGCGGCAACGGCCAGGGCAACGACGGCTGTCGCGAACAGGCCACCGATCAACTTCATTCAACGCCTCCCTTCGTTTGACTTGCCTGTCGCGAGTCTCGCACTCCGCCGCGTTCGGTGCAAGCGCTTCGAAGGCGAAAGCGGTTCAGGCCGGGATGGCCATCCGGTCGAGACCGCCGCCGATGTTCCTGACCAGCACCTTGGCGATCACGAAGTCGAGGCCGGGCAGGCGGGTGCCGATCTCGATGTTCCACTCCATGTGGGTGCCGGAATCGGTCGGGGTGAAGGTGATCGTGCCGAGGTGATGATTGAGCGGCGTACCTTTGCTCACCGTGTAGACGATCTTCTCGTGCGGCACGAATTCGGTGACCGTCTCCTCGAAGGCCGGAACCGGCCCGGGCGGATTCAGTTTGCGGACTGAACCGACCCCGTTCCGGTTGCCATCGGTGCCATCGGAGAGACGGGTCACCTCTGCTCCGAGCACTCCACCAAGGTTCTCGTGCTCGGCGATGTAGTTGAAGACCTGCTCGGGCGGCAGGTCAAAGTCCTTTTCGAATCGCATCCGCTGCATGGGTCAATCCTAGGGCCCTAGGGGCGCATCTCGTAGCCGCCGGCGAGAGCGCGGGTCTTGGCCCAGACCGATTCGAACCGCTCCTGGTCAACCACCGGCTTGGTGATCGCCGAAAGCGCCCACTGCTGCTGGGCTTCGGTCGAGGAGGTCTTGCCGTGAAGTTCGGCCGCGTAGCCGGAGAAGTCGCGGATCAGGACGTCGAAGATCTGGTCGAGCGTGTCTTCGGGAAGGCCGATCAGTTCCGCCTGCTCGCAGATCAGCTGACCGTAGGGAATCAAGGTGAAGAGCTCGCCCAGGGTGAGCAGGAAGTCAAGATCCTTCTGCTGGGTCTCGTCCGGTCCCGATTCGACCAGGAAGGCCTTGAAGGACTCGGCCAGTTCCATGAACCGGGCCACGTTCGGCACCGAAGCGAACGGCTCGTACGACTTCTCCCAGGGGCTGAAGCGGATCTTGCCCAGGCCCCGGGCGGGACCCTGCCGGAAGAGGAACTCGTCGTCCCCGGGTTCCTGCCTGCGATCGGGTGCTGCGAGGTCCGGGTCCGGATTGAAGAGATACGAGGCCATGAACTTGAGGACCAGGGCCATGTTCACGTGGACCGTTCCCTCCAGCTTCGGCAGGGCCCGGATGTCGCGGGCGGCCATCTCGAACCACATGTCCCGCTCGAAGCCCTTGGCGGCGATCACGTCCCAGAGCAGGTCGATCACCTTCTCGCCCTCGGTCGTCACCTTCATCTTGGTCAGCGGGTTGAAGAGCAGGTAGCGCCGGTCCTCCGGCGAGGCGGTCCGGAAGTAATCAACCGCCCGCCAGGCGAAGAGCTTCATCGCGGCAGTCCGTGCGAAGGCATCGGTGAAGGCCTGCTTGACCTGGGGGAAGTCGGTCACCTTCATGCCGTAGAGCACCCGGCTGTCGGCGTGGGTGATCGCCTCCCAGAAGGCGTGCTCGCAGATCCCGATCGAAGCGAAGCCGAGATTGAACTTGCCGATGTTGACCGTGTTCAGCGCCGCGTCGAAGGCGCCCGGGCCCCGGTGGAGCAGGTCGGCCGACTCGACCGGGTAGGCGTTCAGGTTGAACTGGGAGACGTAACTCTGCGAGTTGACCACGTTGCGGACCAGCTCGTAATTGGAATGGGATGAGCTGGCGGCAAAGAAGGCGTAACCGTCGGGGCCCTCGATCCCGTCGACCCGGCCGAAAACCGAGACCATCGCCGCCTCGTTGCCGTTGCCGATGTAGTACTTGCCGCCGGTTGCGGTGAAGGTCTCCCCCGCGCCGTCGTCGCCGGCCGGCTTCAGCACCATGTCGGTCGAGTAGATGTCGGCACCGTGGGCCCGCTCGGAAAGGCCGAAGGCGAAGATCGAGCCCTTCGCCAGTTCATCGGCGGCCTTCTGCCGGGCGCCCTCGTTCTCCGACTGGAAGATCGGTCCCAGACCGAGGATCGAGACCTGCCACGTGTACCAGTAAGGCAGCCCGTAGAAACCGGAAAGTTCGTTGAACTCGCAGATCCGGGTGGTGTCCCAGCGCTTCCCCGGGTCACCGCCGGAGTCGCGGGCCGGGGTCAGGAAGTTGCTGAAGATCCCCAGCTCCGCCTGCATCTCGAGGAACTCCGAGTACCAGTGGTTCTCGCGATCATCGTCCTTGAGCTGTTTCAGGCCGCGGTTCTCGAACCACTCGATCATCGCCTTCAGCCGGGTCTCGTCGGCCTCGTCCAGGTGCGGGGCGGACCAGTTGTTCGGGTTGAGGATCAGTCCGTCGCCGGGGGTCCCGGGTTCGATCTTCCGGGCGGCAGCTTCAGGACTCGCGTTGGGCTCCATGCCGGGAGCATATGCCCGAACGAAACTTCACTTGGTCAGCGGGATGCCCGAACGCTTGAGGTTGGCGACGGTGGCGAGCACCAGGAACAGCGCCAGGGCACCGAAGGCGACATCACCGGCGTCGGCAGAAATGGCGTGTCCAACCAGGGGGATGACGATGATCGGCAGCAGCAGGGCGACCAGAGTCATCAGGGCCAGCGGCTCGGCCGGCTCCTCCGGGTAGAGATCCTGCGCCTCGTCGAGCGCGGTGGCGTAGGGCAGCCCGAACCCGGTTGCGAGAAGGACTGCTGCCAGGAAGGCGGCCCCGGCGACCGGGTCGACCGCGATCGCGGCCAGTCCGGCCCCGGCCAGGCCGAGGGAGCCGCAAAGCGCCTTGTGAGTCCAGCCTTTGGCCCTCAGTTCCGCACCGCCGAACCGCATCACCGCCGAAAGCCCGAAGAGCAGGAAGGAGGCCAGGCCGGCCACCGTCTTGGAGACGTCTCCCTCGCTGGAGAGGTACTCGATCATCCAGGCCCCGAGGATCATCGGCACGCCGTAAATGGAGAGGAAGAGGAGCGAAAGCCGGTAGACCCGGGCATGCCTGAAGGCGAGCCGGAGAAACCCGGAGGACTTTCGTTCCGGGGTTGGCGGGCTCTTCGCATACGGCGGGATGAACCCCATTGCCACGGCGGCCAGCGAGGCACTGATCACGAAGCCGATCCGCCAGTCGACGTCCTGGTCGTAGAGCAGGCTGCCGACCAGAAGCGAACCGGCGATACCGAGCTGGATCGCCGCTCCGAAAATCCCGACCAGCTTCACCCCGCCCTCGTGGCGGGCCCAGACGACTCCGACCGTGGTGGTCAGGGCAAAACCGAGCCCGGGCAGGATCCGGCCGAGTGCCACTCCGGCGAAGTCGGGCGTGAAGGCGACGACCAGGTTGCCGGCGACGATCATCAGGCAGGCTGCCCGCAGACCCCGGACCAGTCCGATCTTCTCGCCGATCTGGGCCGCGAAGGCGAGGCCGACCACGTTGGCAGCGAAGAAGAGGGTGCCGCCAACCAGGCCGACCATCGCCAGGGAAACGTCGAAGTCGGCCGCCAGTTGCGATGCCACCGGGCCGACGTTGCCTGCATTCCAGGCACCGGAAAGGGCAAGCAATGCGACAGCGATCGAAACCCTGATCGGAGGCGAGGCTGCGGATTCGGACACGGCCAGAACCTACACCGGCCGCAGGCGATTGGAGCCGATTTTCCCCATCGGCGATAATTGCGACATGGGGAAGAAGGGGTTCGTCGCAGGGTTCGCAGCGGTCGCAATGCTGATCTCGCTGATTGCCCTGCCCGCCGCGGCAGGCGCCACCGATGCCGGAGCGTCTGCGAAGAAGCCGGTCAAGCTGCGAGTCGTGATGGTCGGCCTCGCCGGGCAAGGCAAGCCGATGGTGGCCGCCTCGAGGATCTCGTTCCCCGGCGGCAGCCAGTACCGCCACTTCCTGACCCAGGACCAGTACCGCCGGCAGTTCGGAGCGACCCCGGCAACGGTCGGCAAGATCCGTTCGCTGAAGAACCGGCGCGGAGTTCGCCAGGTGATGCTGAACCCGACCCGCACCGCCGCGATCCTGATCATGACCCCGCCGGCCGCCAGGCGACTTTTCTGCGCCGGCCAGAACCTGCCCGGCAAGCCTTGCCGGCCGGCCGGTTTCCGGAAGGCGATCAGGCAGGTATCGCTCGGGGAGATCTACCCGAACGGACCGACCCCGAAGCCACCCCGGGCCTCGTCCTCCGGGTCCGGCACTCCCCAGGGATGCAGCGGCGCGATCAAGTCGAAGGCCCTGACCCCGAACCAGATCGCGACCGCCTACGGAGTCGATGCCTTGCACCAGCGGGGGCTGGACGGCTCCGGCGTGAGGGTCGCGACCCTGAGCGGCAACGTGGTCGGGACCTCCGACTTCCGAACCTGGTCGAAATGCTTCGGCCTGCCCGCCCCGAAGGTGACCCAGCCCGGCATGCCGAGCGGGGTCTATGACACCCAGAGCGACCCGGACGAAACGATTCTCGACGTCGAGGCGCTCTCCTTTCTCGCCCCGAAACTCGACCGGGTGCTGCCGATCTTCGTGCCGCAGGACAACAAGTTCAACAACCCGCTGCTGCTCTTCCTCTACGGGGCGCTCGACCCGGGCCGGCTTGGCGGCAAGCTGCCGGACATCCTTTCGATCAGCGACGGGGTCTGCGAGTACCAGTTCCGCAAGGCCGAGAAGTGGCTGGCCCAGCGGCTGCTGGCCGAAGCCGCGGCGGTCGGGATCACCACCCTTGCCGCCTCGGGTGACGCCGGCTTCCTCGGCTGCGACATCCAGAAGCCGGGGGCGAACTTTCCCGCTTCCTCCCGCTTCGTGACCGCGGTCGGCGGCACCAACCTCGGCCTCGATTCGGGCAACTCGATTCTTTCCCAGCCGGTCTGGTCCACCTACGCGAAGAAGCCCTCGCAGGGCGCCGGGACCGGCGGCGGCCCGAGCCGTTTCTGGCCCCGGCCCGGCTTCCAGGTCGCGCCCGGCCTGACCCCCGCCCTGCAGCGGGGCCGCCGGACCCGGCTCCTGCCGGACGTCGCCGCGATGGCGTCTTTTTCTCCCGGGATCGCCACCTACGAGAAGGGCACCGGCGGCTGGGGTCCGGGTGGTGGCACCAGCGCCGCCACACCTCTGACTGCGGCGATCGTTGCCCTGGTCCTGCAGCAGGAGAAGGAAGCCGGCCGGCCCCCGCTCGGCCTGATCACCCCGCTGCTCTACCAGCTGAGCCAAGGTGACTACAGCCAGTACTTCCGCGATGTCACGGTCGGGACCAGTTCCCGCAAACCGAAGACCGCTGCCGGCAAGACCCCGGCCGGAGGGGCGGCCCAGCCGGGCTATGACCTCGCCACCGGACTCGGCTCACTCAAGGCGACCGCGTTCGCCGACGCGGTCGCCGCGCTACCTTCTGAGTGATGGCAATGACCAGACAACAGGAGCTTCCGGCCGGCCCGCGCATGCCGAGTCCGTTGCAGACACTCGGCTGGTGGAAACGGCCGACCGGTTTTCTCGACCGCTGCCGTCGCCGGTATGGCAAACGCTTCACGGTGAGACTGGCCGCCCAGGATCCGTTCATCGTGATCTCGGATCCGGACGAGATCAAGCAGGTGTTCACCGCCCCGCCGGATGTCCTTCATCCCGGCGAGGGCACGCGGATCCTCGAGCCGATCGTCGGTCCGAACTCGATCCTCCTGCTCGACGAGGGCGCCCACATGACCCAGCGCAAGCTCGTCTTGCCCGCCTTCCACGGCCAGCGGATGAAAGGCCTGGAGCCGATGATCACGGAGGTCGCGAGGGAACAGATCGGTTCCTGGCCCCGGGGCGAGTCGGCACCGATCCACCCGAGAATGCAGAGCCTCACGCTGGAAGTGATCCTCGCGGCGGTGTTCGGGATCAGGGACGGCGCCCGCCTGGATCCTCTCCGTGACTCCCTGACCCGAATGCTGGATTTCGGCATGAACCCCCTGAGCCTGCTGCCGCCGGCCCGCCGGGCACCTTTCGGGCGGGGTCCCTGGGCGACCTTTCTCGAGGTCCGGGCCCGAACCGACGAGTTGATCTACGCCGAGATCCGCGAGCGCCGGGAGCGCGAGGACGAAGGCGGCAGCGAGATCATCAACTCGCTGATCGGTGCCACCCACGAGGACGGCAGCCGGATGTCGGATGTGGAGATCCACGACGAGCTGATGACCCTGCTGGTCGCCGGCCACGAGACCACCGCCACCCAGCTCGCTTTCACTCTGGAGCGGCTCACCCGCCAGCCCGAGGTGCTCCGGAACCTGGTCGACGCGATCGACGGCGGAGACGATGATCAGTACCTGACCGCGGTGATTCGCGAAAGCCTGAGGCTGCGGCCGGTGCTCCTGAACGCCGCTCCGCGAACCGTCAAGAAGCCGATTGAGGTCGGAGGCATCGTCTACGAGCCGCGGGTCCATCTGCTGGCAAGTGCCTGGCTGGTCCAGCACGACGCCGACATCTACCCCGAGCCGTACGCGTTCCGACCCGAGCGCTTCCTCGATTCAGACCCCGGCACTTACACCTGGATCCCCTTCGGTGGCGGCCGGCGGCGATGCGTCGGGGCGAGCTTCGCCCAGCTGGAGATGGCGATCGTGCTGCGAGAGTTGCTTCGCACGACCAGGATCGCCGCCGGGATCGACGGCCCGGAAGCGACCAGGCGCCGGGCCATCACCGCGACGCCGGCCCGTGGCGGCGAAACGATTCTCTCCGGCCGCTAGGGCAGGGAGATGAAGCGAATCCGGTAGCGGTCGTGGGTCTCGCCGTCCCGGACCCTCATCGCGATCACCGCGCCGTCCCGGACCGGGACGATCCTGGTCGGCTTCGCCAGGCGGCGCTTGTAGCTCATGCCGTTGGCGGTGTTGTACTCGTGGATCACCCGGCCGCGGTTCCAGACGACCCGTCCCGAGCCGACCTGAAGTCTTGAGTAGTTGTCACATTCGTAATCGAGCAAACCGCCATTGCCGAGCACCATCGAACTGCTGTGACTGCTCCAGACCCTGATCCTGCCGGCATCGGTGACCATCGTGTCCTCGTCCCAGCAGAGCTTGTCGCTGTTCGCGAATCCGGCCGGAATGAACTCGGGAGAGATGTAGAGCAGGCGCTTGCGATCGAGGTCGGCGCGACTCCAGTCGGTCAACTCCCCGCCCGGGTAGCCGGGCGAGCCGGTTCGCCAGTTCACAAAGGCCCGGCCGCCAAGGCAACCGCCGGTCCCGGTGCAGGGTGTGTTCCCCTCGACCCAGTACTTGCCGATCCCGAACCAGTAGCCGCTCTTGTTGTGAGGGAGAAGCCGGACCTTGCCACCGCGCGCGGAAGCGGTCTTGGTGACCCCCATGAAGTTCGAGTCGATCTTTCCGCAGCGGAGGAGAACCCGGGAGCCGCCCACTGCGAGCGGGCGGCAGTTGCCTGCACCCCGAAGCAGATTGGTCTCCTGCTTCCAGGTATCGAGAACGACCACGGCGCGTTTCGGAGTCTTGTAGGCGAAGTAGCGGACCCCGTCTCCGGCCATCGGCGCCACGTCGATCGCCGGCGCGGCGGCGGCGCCAGAGGCGGAGCCAAGCGCACCGGTGCCCAGCAGACCGAGTGAAACCAGCAGAACAGCGGACCTGCGAACTACCTGTTTCATGGCGGTGTGCCTCCCGACCCTTCGTTGACGGGAACACCCTACTCCCGGGGCCAACCCAAGTGAAGCGGAAGACGCAGAACCGATGATATGATGATTTCATATGAGTCGCCTCCTCTCAGTCTCCCTGCCCGACGAGCTCGCTGACGAGATCGATTCGCTGGTCGAGACCTCCGGAAAGACCAGGTCCGAACTGGTTCGTGACGCACTCCGGCGGCAGATCAGACTGGAGCGGGTCTACTCGGTCAGGCACCTTGGTCAAAGCCGGGCCGAGGCCGCCGGAATCGGACCCGAGGATGTCGAGGATCTGATTGACCGGTTCCGAAGCGAGTAGGTCCTCAGCGCGAATCGCCTGTGACACGAATGTCATGGTCTCGGCTTTCATCGCCGGCGGCCCGCCCGGCCGGGTGATCGAGGAGGCAGCAGACGAAAACCTCGAACTGGTCCTGCTCGAACCCGTACTGAACGAGCTGACCCGGATCCTCTCAGCCAGGTTCGGCTTCGAGACCGCGGAGCTGCGGCAGCTGCTCGACTTGCTCGGCGACATCTCCGTGGACGTCCAGGGATCACCAGCCGGATCATCGGAGCCGGTGACCGGTGATCCCGACGACGACCTGATTCTTGCCTGCGCTTTCGAGTCTTCGGCGAACCTGCTCGTTTCCGGTGACCGTCGTCACCTCTTGCCCGTTGGCGAGCATCTCGGTATTCGCATCATCACTCCCCAGGCTCTGCTGGCAGAACTCAAGTCCTGATCACGACCCGTCGGGCAGTTTGTCGGGAATCGACAAGGTTTCCGACCCGGCATATGCAGATTCGACTAGAGAGACCGCGTTCCGGTCTTCACCCTTTCCGTAATTGCTGCCAGTGAGGAAAGAGAGGAACGCATGTCCAGATTTGACATCACCAAGACCAATGAAGCCGTCGAGCGACTGCTCGAGGAAACCGAGAATCCGCGTCACCGGTTCCTGCTCCAGAACTACAACCGCCACAGGTACCTGGAGATGGCTGGCCGCTGGGAAGAGATCTTCGCCCCGGACATGACCATCGAACACCCGGTCTACCGGTTCAACTACCTCGGCCAGGTCTTCACCATGGATGGCGCTGCAGAAGTTCAGGCGACCTACCGCGAGTGGGCCGAGACCGACCAGTGCATCTTCTACACCGAGAACGAACAGCTGGCGGTCGGTGACAGCATGGTCATTTCCCGTGGCATCGGTTACCAGCAGATCCCCGGCGCCGTGCTGGCCGAACAGGGCGTGCCCGCCGACCCCGATCGCACCTACCTCGCCAAGACCCAGGAAGCGATGATCTGGCCCTACGACGAGCAGGGCCGACTGATCGGCGAGGACGTCTGGGAGTTCGAGCCGGAAGCCCGCGAGTTCATCCTGCTCGAGCCGGACGAGGTCCTGACCGTTGCCCAGGCCGCCGAGTTGCTCGAGCCGCTGATCAAGCCGCTCCCGGATTTCGAATCGGCGATGGCTCTGGCCTGAACCGAAGGATCAACCTCCCTCGCGCGACCCGGCGAGGGAGGCAAGCGACAGGGCGACCCGCAGGTCGAGGTCGCCCGGGTCGATCGTCCGGCCCAGGGTTTCCTCGACCTGGCGGACCCGGTAGCGGACCGTGTTCTCATGGATCCCCAGCCGGTGTGCCGCCCGGCCGTGGCTCGCTCCTTCATCGAGATAGGCGACCAGGGTTTCCCGCAGCCGAGCCGGGGTTGGTCCCTTGTCGGCCAGCTCGCCGAGCCGGCGGTGAGCGAACTGGATCGCCTGATCGAGGTCGACGGTCGTCAGGGCGGTCACCGCGACCTCGCGGTAGGTCGTAAGCGAGCCTGGCTCACGTCCGGTCAACCCGGCGACCCGCCGCGCGGCCGCTGCCAGCTGGTGGGAACGGAGAAATCCGTCCAGCCCGCTGTCCGGTTCACCGATCGCGATCAGCACACCGCGCCCGACTTCGGGGCCGAAACCGGCCGCCGCCGGGATCTCGCTGATTTCACCGTGAGAGCCGACCCATCCAGCCATGGCGCCCATCCCCAGAGGGTGAATCAGAGGCTTGCCGAGATCGATCGACTCGGCCGTCTCGGTGATTGCAAGTTCGAGCACGTTGAAGGGGTTCTCGACCAGTCCCACTTCATCGAACCAGGCGATGAATGCCAGGTGATTACGGTCGAGTTCGTAGCCGAGCCGGGCCGAGGCCGTTCCCGCTTCGATCTCGCCCCCTTCGAGAATTGTCGCGATCGTCTCCGCCCTTGAAGCCGAGACGGTCCGGATCCAGCGTTCCCGTTCATCGTTGTAGGCGATTTCGGCCAGACAACTGGCCGCGTCGATGAAGGCGAAAAGCCAGCTTGAGACCATCTCGCTGAGCTGGTCTCGTTCTTCAGGGTCAGCGACCAACTCGTTGATCATCGCGTGTATCGCCTCCCAGCCCGCCTGATGGCCCACCCGGTAGGCCCGCAGCAGAGGCGGCAGCGGGGTGTTCTGATGGGCCCCCAGGACCGCGAAAGCCCGGGTCGCTTCGGGCAAGCTGAGGTTCTTCGGGTCGTTGCCGCCTTCCAGCAGGTCGGCCAGAAGATTCAGATTGGCCACCGTGCTGGCCAGGTTCGTCGCTTCCATGTCCGGATCGGTCAGAAGCTCCGGCATCGTCCCGGTTATCCGGTCGGCAATCAGGTCGGCAACCCCGGCGGATTCAGACCGGATCCGGCCAGCCAGACCGGGCACCTCCCGCGCCCAGACCTCACTCTTCGCCGGCTCCCATTCTGGCTCCATGGGCCGATTCTAGAGCGAAATCACCCGTTTTTGTAGATATTCGACAACGGTGAAATGCGAGGCTGTAGGCAACCGACGAGAGAGTGGAGGCCACTTGCGGGTTAATACCGAGACTGGCCGGGCCAGGCAGGGCGCCGGCGAATCGGAGAATGAGGAGAGAACACATGACTGATCGTCCCGCAAACGGGAATCGACTTGCGCGGTTGCTGGCCGCCGTGGCTTTGGCCGTCGCCGCCCTCTTCCTAGCGGTGTCGCCCGCTTCCGCCACCCAGGAGGAATACGACCAGGCATACGCGATTGGCGTCGACGCCTACAAGTACGGCTTGCCGCTGGTGACCATGGACAAGACCTACCGGAACCAGAGCTCGATCAACGTGCCGAACGGCCGCGGCTTCGGCCCGGTCAACCGCTTCAATCCGGTCCGGGAATTCGCCAAGCCCGATGACAAGTCTGTCGTCGCCCCGAATTACGACACCCTCTACAACATCGCCTGGATCAACGTCGCCCGTCAGCCGATGATCGTCCACGTGCCGAAGATCAAGAACCGGTACTTCGTGATCCCCTTGATGGATCCCTACACCGAAGACTTCAGGAACCTCGGCTCGGTCAACAAGACCAGGCCGGGTGACTACGCGATCGTCGGTCCGAAGGACTACAGGACGAAGCTGCCGAAGGGCGTCACCCGGATCAAGTCGAAGTACAACCGGGTCTGGAGCATCCAGCGGATCTACGCCGAGCCCGGCAACAAGAAGGATGTCGCCGCAGTCAACAAGATGCAGGACGCGACCACGATCACCCCGCTCGACAAGTACGGCAAGAAGAACTGGAAGCCGAAGCCGCCGAAGAAGAAGGACAGGACGGTCAACGACATCGCAATGCCGACCGGCCTCGACTACTTCAACGTGCTCGGTCGGGAGATGAAGAAGTTCCCGCCCCCGGCCGCCGACGCAGCCGAGCTGGCGAAGTTCGCTCCTTACGGCATCGGCCCGGGCCTGAAGCCTTCCGAGGCAGGCCTCAGCGCCGACGCGCTCGCCGGCCTGACCGCCGCCGTCGCCGACGGCCCGGCCAAGGTCAATGCCGACCTGACCACCCTGTATGTCAAGGGATTCAACGCCCACAACGGCTGGCTGGCCATGGAGACCGGCACCTACGGCACGGATTACGACTTCCGGGCCGTGGTCACCCAGGTCGGCCTCGGAGCGCTACTGCCGAACGAAGCGATCTATCCGCTGACCCAGACCGACCGGAAGCTGTCGCCGCTGGTTGGATCGAAGAGCTACACGATGCACATCCCGAAGGGCGAGCTGCCCCCGGCCCGTGCCTTCTGGTCGCTGACCCTGTACGACTCGAACGGATTCTTCGTCCAGAACTCGATCAAGCGCTACACGATCAACAACAAGACGAAGCTCCACTACAACGAGGACGGCTCCCTGGATTTCTACATCCAGTCCACCAAGCCGTCCGATCCGAATCAGGTCAAGAACTGGATTCCGTCACCGACCGACGGCAGCAGGTTCCGCCTGATGTGGCGAATCTACGACGCCGCACCGTCGGATATTCCGGGCATCATCGACGGCACCGGCTGGCAGGGCCCGACCGTCACCGCAGTTCCCTAACCGGTCAGGCGCGGGTCCGGCGGCGCAACCTGCCGCCGGACCAAAGCGCAACTCTCAAACTCTGGTCCGGCGGCGTAGCCTGCCGCCGGACCATCGCCTGGCCAGATCCCGGACGACCGGATCGGGATCGTCTCCGAACTTGCCGCCCAGATAGTCGTTGGCGACCGAAGGGTTCCAGGCGAGCATCGCCATCGCCACGTAGCGAACGACCGGGTCTTCGTGGCCCGCAAAGCGGGTGAAGGCGGGAATGTCCATCTCGTCCCGGCGTCGTCCGAGGGCGATCATGAGATCGCAGAGTTCATATCGTTTCTCGATCCCGGGGACTTCGATCAGTTGCCTGATCTCCCTCGCGTCGGAAAGTGGCGGCGGCGCTCCGGTTCCTTCGCTGTCATCGGAGCGGAGAAATTCGCTCGGTTCCGGCTGTCCGAACTCGACGAAGCAGAGGGACCACCATTTTCCGGGGAGCGGCTTGCGCGACTCGGAGGCGGAGATGATGTAGGTCGAGGCCCACTCGGTGCCTTCCCAGTAGGAAAAGACCTTCACGCCGTTTCGCAGGTCTTCGTCCCAGAGCAGCGAGAGCTTGTCCCTTGCGGACTTGCGGCTCCATGCCTCTATCTCCCGGTCTAGTCGTCTGGCCATACAGATCTCCCGGTTGACATTCTTACCGGCTCCGGGTCAGTCAGTAGCCTGCGGACCGGTTCCTCCGGATGCCCAGACCAATCGGCAAGAGCTCTCAGCGTTACATGCCGGGCCTCGATGGCCTGCGAGGCGTGGCCGTGCTCGCGGTCATCGCCTACCACCTGAAGATCGACTGGGCTTCCGGCGGGCTGCTCGGCGTGGGCGTCTTCTTCACCCTCAGCGGCTATCTGATCACCGACATCCTGCTCGAGCGCTGGTCACAGCGAAACCTGGTGCTGAAGGACTTCTGGCTGGCTCGCGCCCGGCGCCTCTTGCCGGCCCTTTTCGTGGTGCTGGTCGTGGTGATGGCCTGGGTCGCGATCGGCAACCCGGCACAGCTTTCGACCCTCCGCGGCGAGGCTTTCGCCTCGGCCTTTTTCATCTCCAACTGGTGGTTCATCTTCCAGGACGTCTCCTACTTCGAGCAGTTCGGCCCGCCCTCGCCGCTCGGACACATCTGGTCGCTGGGGGTCGAGGAGCAGTTCTACATCTTCTGGCCCTGGATACTCCTGACTGGCCTGGCGATCTTCGGTGGCAGCCAGGCGCACCGCCGGGCGAAGCGGGAGCGGATCCAGCCCCGGCTCGCCGCAGCCACCCTGGTACTTGCGTTCATTTCGATCATCCTGATGGTGGTTCTCTACAGCCCGGGGGCCGACTCGACCCGCGCCTACGAGGGGACCGACACCCGGGCTTTCGGGCTGCTGATCGGTGCGGCGCTCGCCATGGTCTGGCCGAGTCGGAGGCTGATCGGAAAGGTCTCTCAACAGGCCCGGAACACCCTCGACGTGATCGGCGCGATCGGCCTGGTATCGATCCTCGTCCTGATCGCGACCACCGACGAGTTCTCCCCCTTCATCTACCGTGGCGGGCTGGTCCTGCTCTCGATCGCCACCGCAATGGTCGTCGCCTCCGTGGCTCACCCCTCGAGCCGCATGGGCCGGGCACTCGGGGTGACGCCGCTGCGCTGGATCGGGGTCCGGTCCTACGGGATCTATCTCTGGCAGTCGCCGATCATCCTGCTCACCACTCCCGCCCTGGCCGGCTTCAGCCTGCCCCGGGCGGTCGTTCAGGTCGGAGCGACCTTCCTGATCGCCGCGCTTTCATGGAAGTTCGTCGAAGATCCGATCCGCCACGGAGCGATCGGCAAGTGGTGGAAGCGGACCAGGGCCCGGGGTTTCCGGATACACCGGCCCGACTCTCCGGGCGCCTGGGCGATCACCGTCGCGATCAGCCTGGTCTGCCTCTTCGCCTTCCTCGGGGCGGTCGGCGCGACCACCAGCAAGCCGCTGCTGCCGATTGCGGTGACCCAGAATGATCCGCTGGCCGAACTCGGAACCAAGGCGGTGGCGCTCGAGTCTGAGGGTGGCGTGACCGGCAGTTCCGGGCAGATTCCCGGTGACCCGAGCAAGACCGCCTGCGCCTCGGTCGCCTACATCGGCGAGTCGACCTCGCTGGGAATGGTCGAGCCGCTGGTCCTGACCAATCCCGCCGAGCGGCTCGACGCCCGGCTCAAGGCGGCCGGTGCCGGGACCCAGCAGATCGACGTCGCCGGTTCGCGGTCGGTCGAGTACTCGGATCCCGGCACGCTCGGCGGCAGTGACGCCGCCCAGGCGATCCGCGACGGCGGCTTCAAGGGCTGCTGGATCTTCGCACTTGCGATCAACGATTCCGGCTTCGTCAATTCCGGCGACGGCACCGCGGCCGAGCGGATCGACACGATGCTGGAGATCGCCGACGGCGAACCGGTCATGTGGGTCAACGGCTCGATGCTGAGCACCGGCCCGCTCGGCTATCTGGAGCCCGATGTCATGGACTGGAACGAAGCCCTGGTCGAAGCCTGCCAGGCCTACCCGGGGCTGAGGGTCTATGACTGGAATTCCGAGGTGAACCCGGACTGGTACACCGACGACGGCATCCACTACACCCCGATCGGCTACGGCGAACGGGCCCGCCTGATCGCCGACGGCCTTATCGCTGCCTTCCCGGGAGACCAGGAACTTCCGACCGCAACCTCGGAACCAGCCGAGGACTGCCTGGTCGGAACCGGCCAGGTCTCCGCGGAAGAGACCGGCGCGACGGGAACCACCGGCATCTGACCTGAACCGAGTGACGCCGGTCACTCAACTCCCCGATTCTCTCAACCGGGTCAGTTCCACCCTCCAGTCGGAGGGCCCCTCTTCGTTCCGGGACCTACTCGAGGACCGGTCGTGGCCGGTTGAGCGTGAACGCGGCCAGGGGGCGATAGCGCAGGGTGAACATGATCAGGCGATGCCGGAAGCGAAGGTACCGGTGAACCTCCGTCATCACCCGCTCCACCTCGTCCGGGTCGGATCCGAGCCGGGCTTCCACCTCGGTCCGGTAAAGATCCATCGCGCTCGACATGCCCTGCCACCGCATCGAGTGGAGCGCACTGCCACGGTGGAAACGCTTCAGGTAGCGGGCGTCTTCCACCCCGATGAAGTTGCCGGCCAGGGCCATCGAAAACGCCCAGATCAGATCGGCGCAGTCGGTGGTTTCCGGGGCGGGACGCGCCACGGCGGTGCGGAATACACCCCGCCAGCAACCGAGCGCCAGGTTCCACTCAGTAAGCATCCGCAGCGCCTCCTCGGCCGGGTCCGATTGGCCCGGCTCGATCGGCGGCGGCTGATACGCAACCTCGCCGACCGGCCGCTTCCGGAATCTGCCGACCGTGGCCTTCCTCACCACCGTGGGAAAGGCGAGGACCCGGTCCGGATTCCGGTCCAGGGCTGAAACCAGCAACTCGAAATAGCCGTTAGGAGAAACCACGTCGTCCTGCGGCATCCAGCAGAAGTACTCGGTCCCGGCTTCGGCCAGAAGCCGGTTCGCGTGACCGATCCAGTCGAGGCTCTCCGGCCTCGAGATCACCTCGACCCGTTGGTCGTCCCTGAAGACTTCGGCCAGTTTCCCGATCGCGTCATCCCGGTGGGTGGCGTCGCTGATCACCACCCGGCTCCATTCCGGGGCCTTGCTCACCGTGTCGATGATTCCGTCGATCCATTTCGACCCGGCGTGAACCGGGATCGCGATTGTCAGCCGCGGTTCCACTCAGATTTCGACTTCGCTACCGGTGATCGCGGCCGCACATCGTTCGCCGGCCAGCGGCGCCGTCGTCAACTTCGAGGATCGGATCGACCACCAGCCGCCCGACTCGACGAAGACCGCTCCCTTCCGGGCGTGCAGCCGGCTTTCCGGATCGCTGATGTCGGTCTGTCCTTCGGCCAGGATGTAACAGGGGCCGTAGCTCTCCAGGGTGAATCCGGCCAGGGCCGGAAAGAGCCTGCCGATCGCCTCGTGGACAGCGACAGCCACCTCCTTGTCCGACTCGAGCCGGTCCAGCGGCTGGTCTCCGAAATGGGTTCGCGCGGCCGGATACCAGTTGATGTAGATCTCGCCGGACGGCCAGGGCACCACATCCCCGAAGGGACCCTGGGCCATGGTCACGGTTCCGATCGAGCCGGCATCACCGCCCCGGATCATCACCGAGTGCTTGACCCGGAAGTTCGCCGCCGACTCTCCATCCAGAACCATCCGGTCCAGGGCCGGCCGGCCTTCCCAGGCGCAGTTGACCACGGTTTCGGCTTCCAGCCTCCGAGCCCCCGAATGCGTCTCGACCTCGAGCCGAAATCCGCTTTCGAGACGTTCTGCCGAGTTGACCCGATGGCCGGTCAGGATCTCGATTTTCGGTTCGCGGGCCACGGCCCGTTCCAGAAGCGTCGCCACCGATCGCGGGTGAACTGACCTTTCCGGGGTCTCGAACCAGCAACTCGAAAGGCCCGGGGCCATTCCCGGAAAGGCCTCGTCGTGACGCACGATTTTCGCTTCGCGCCCATCCAGCCCGAGGTAGCTGGCTCCGAACTCGGAGGCCGCCCGCCCGATCTCCGCCAGCACCAATTCGTAGTGGGATTCCAGCTGATCGGGACCGGCCAGACCCTGGTCCATGGCCACATAAGCGAAGGGGTCGGAACGGATATGTCCCCAGTCCACTTCCCCGCACCATTTCTGGATCAGCGGCGCAAAGGCCAACGATCCGTCAACCATCGCCGGGGTCGTGGTCCCGGTCTCGTCGAGGGCGTAGACGAAACCGAGGTGGACCTTTCCCTCGTTGCGAACGCTCGCCCCTTCAAACGGCGACTCACCGGCTTCCAGAATCAGCGACCTCCGTCCCCGAGAAGCGAGAGCGAGTGCGGTCGAGACACCGTGAATCCCCGCTCCGATGATCACTGTTTCCCGCAGTTGTTCCACCACGTCGCGAGACTATTCATTCCGGGATAATGGGCGCGTGCTTCGTTTGCGCCAGGCCGTGATTGCGGTAACCGATCTGGACTCCTCGGTTGAGTTTCTTCAATCCGGGCTCGGACTCGGTGAACCTTTCGCCGATCCCGACGTCACCTATTTCGGGTTACGAAACGCGGTCTTTGCGATCGGCGACACCTTCCTTGAACTGGTCTCCCCGGCCCGGGAAGATACGTCGGCCGGCCGGCTGATCGAAAGGCGCGGCGGCGACACCGGCTACATGGCGATGATTCAGGTCGATGACGTAGCCGAAGCCAGACAGCGAGCCGAGGCGCTCGGGATTCGCGAGGTCTTCAACATCGAGTTCGAAGACATTTGTGAGGCGCATCTTCACCCCGCCGACATAGGAGGCGCAATCGTCTCGATCAGTGAACCCCGCCCCGAGACAAGCTGGCGATGGGGTGGCCCGGGCTGGACCGACCGGAGCGTGCCCGGTTCACTCGTCGGCGTCACCGTGGCCGTAAGCAACCCGGCAGAAGTTGCCGATCAATGGCAGGAGGTCGCCGGTGGACCGGTCCCGGCGACTTTCAGGCAAGACCCCGCCGATTCGGGAATCGTCGCCATCGAGCTGGACCTGGATGGACGCAGGGTCATCCTCGATCCCGCAGAAGTAATCCGCTGAACACCGGCCCGGACCTAGAGCACTCCCTTCCAGGGCTTCCCCTAGAGCACTCCCTTGGCCGGGTCCCCGATCGGCAGTCCGGTGCTGAAGATGATCCGCGGCTGCTCGGCAAGGACCTCGCCGGCGAGAGTCCCGAGTTCGGCCATATGGGGCTGGGTGAAGTGGGAGTTGAGATCGTCCTGGGACTTCCACCGCTCGACGATGATCAGGGTGTCCGGATCGGAGTTGTCCTGATGAAGCGCGTAGGAAATGCATCCCGGTTCATCGTGAGTCTGTTCGACAACCGGAGTGATCCCGGAAATCGCCTCCTCCCGCTTGCCCTCTTTCACCTTCAGAATCGCCACGACCACGACTTCGCTCATGACCCGAGCTTATCCGGCGGCAAGAAGAACGCGCCCGACAGGATTCGAACCTGTGACCTTCGGTTTCGTAGACCGACGCTCTATCCAGCTGAGCTACGGGCGCGGGTGTTTGGGGCGTAAGCCCGGATCGGCATTGTATGGGTCAAGGCCAGATCGCGTTTCTAGGCCCGGACCGGCCCGGATCTACAGCCTCCATAGGATTCCGGCATGAGCATCGTCAAGATCAACGCAATCACCGTGCCCCGCGAACGATTCGACGAGTTTGCCGAGCGATTCGCTTCCCGGGCCGGCAAGGTCGAAGAGGCCGAGGGCTTCGAATCATTCGACCTGCTCCGCCCCAACGACGAACGTGACCTCTGCCTGGTCGTCACCCGCTGGCGCTCCGAAGAGGACTTCATGGCCTGGGTCAAGAGCCCCGACTTCGCGGCCGGCCATTCCCAGCACCGCGAAAGCGGACCGGTCGGAACCAGCAGCGAGATCTGGTCCTTCGACCTGCTCGAATCGATCGACGCTAACTGAGGTTCCCCTGCTCAGCCGAAGGTGAAGGCGTAGCCGCTTACTCCGGGCTCGGGGCTGACCGTCAGCACATGTTTGCCCGGCTTCGGCAGGTTGATCAGGGAGTAGAGGCGCTGACCGGTGACCTTGACCTGACCATTCGAAACGTCCTCACCCGCGTCACTCGGGCTGACCGGCCTGCCGTCGAGTTCGATTTTCGCCGAGCGGTCCCGGCCCGGCGATGAAAGCACCAGGTAGACCCTCTTCGCCCGGAAATGAACGGCGATCTGACCACCATCGGAACGGGCTTCCTCGGGGCTGACGCTCCACTTGCCGCCATAGGCGAGCCAGTCAGGTTGCGGATCCTTCAACGGTCCGAAGTCATGGACTCCCGGCAGGATCGTGCCGTTCTCGAAGCGGTCGGCCCGGGCCGAACCCAGGTAGCTCTCCGGCGTGAGCAGGACATGGGCCGCGGAGATGCCCTCGGCACCGGTCATTCCGCCGCCCGGCCTACGGCCGGCATCGGCCAGCAGCTCGCGGATCACCTCTTCCTTGTGGGCGTACTCGCCCTCGCCGAAATGGGCGTACCTGACGTTGCCCTCGGCATCGACGAAGTACTCGGCCGGCCAGTAACGGTTGGCGTAGGAATCCCAGACCGTGTACTCGTTGTCCTGGGCGACCGGGTACTTGATCCCGGCCCGCTCGATCGCTTCCTCGACGTTGCTCGCGTCACGCTCGAAGGGGAACTCGGGGGTGTGGACACCGATGATGGTCAGGCCCTTGTCGCCGTAACGCTCCTCCATCGCGTTCAGCCAGGGCTGGGTCCGGATGCAGTTGATGCATGTGTAGGTCCAGAAGTCGATCAGGACGACCTCCCCCCTCAGCTCCGCCATGGTCAGGGGCCGGTTCCCCGGGGTGTTGAACCACTCCTGGGTGCCCCTGATTTCCGGGGCTTTGGCGATCACCGGCAGGTCGGACGCTCCCCGCTCCTGCTTCTGCACGGCGTCGGCCCCCGCAGCGATCCTGCTGGCCGACTCGGTGAAATCACCCGAACGGAGCGCCGCCAGCCTTTCGATCGAGGCATCGCTCTTTTCCAGATCCCCGGTCGGATTGACCACGAAGGCCGGCAGGTCGTCGGCGATCCAGTTCTGGAACTTCAGGTCCCACTGGGCCGCCATGCCGATGCCGAAAACGATCATCACCACCCCCATCGCCGACTGGAACCAGGCGGCCCGCCGGGCGAGGGGGGCGATCAGCCGGCGCCCGCCCAGCATCAGCAGGTAGAGAACCAGGGCGGAACCGAGGGCGTAGGCGAAGGCGATCGCCAGTTTGTCAACGGTGAAGCTCTGCGAGGCGGAGACCGTGATCACACTGGCGAGGATCGGACCGGCGCAGGGCGCATAGACGAGCCCGAGGCTGGCTCCGACCAGGGCTCCCGACCAGAAACCCTCACCCTCGTTTTTCGGGGTGAAACGGGCGGTGAACCGGCTGACCCAGCCTTCGAGCCGCGAGGAAAGCGCCGGAAGCAGCAAGACCAGCCCGAACCCGATCAGGACCGCGATGGCGATGTTGCGGATCAGGTCGTCGGGCAGGCCGAGCGCGTCGATCACGTAAACCAGGGCAACCGTGGCGAAGGTGAAGGAGAGCGTGAGCCCGGCCACGATTCCGGCCGGGCGACGCCGGCCGCCGGTCGCACCGGCCGAAAGCGCGACCGGCAGCACCGGCAGCACGCAGGGGGAGACCGCGGTGGCAGCACCGGCGATGAATCCGAACAGGATCAGCAGCGCCATGTGAAGAGATTCGCAAATCACGGACTTTCGGATCACTCCACAACTTGACCGCGCAAGTAGGGTTTCTTCCTACATGTCCGAGATTCGCAGCTATTTCCATATGACCCGTCGATTCGCCAAGTA
The DNA here is from genome assembly GCA_020438425.1 of Solirubrobacterales bacterium. Taxonomy (GTDB): domain Bacteria; phylum Actinomycetota; class Thermoleophilia; order Solirubrobacterales; family 70-9; genus 67-14. Next base: position 2,386 of record JAGQUQ010000028.1, on the reverse strand, counting down.
CTCCCTGACCGGAGTCCTGGCCCTGCTGGCCCTGGTGGTCCTCGTTATCGGCGGCAAGCCCGATCAGGCCCAGGCGGCCCAGGTCAAGTGCCCCCAGTTCCGGGTCATGCACAACGACAAGATCGGCAATGTTTCCTTTCCGGCCGGCTACTACAACGTCACCCTGCTGAACGGGGACAAACTGACCTGCCCCCGCTCAACCAAGCTGTTTCAGGAGTTCCTGCAGGACTGGGACGGAAGGCTGCGCAGCCCGTGGATCCTCCGTCTGAACGGCAAGAACCGCGTGTTCCGTGCCGGTGCCGGATCTGATCTCGGCTTCATCGCGACCCCGGCCAGCCAGAGCGGTGGCGGCGGAGGCGGCAACTCGGGCCGATCCTGCCCCGGCCTCTTCCGGGTGCTCCACAACGACTCGATCGGCAGCTTCAAGATTCCGGCAGGCAACTACCGCCTGACCCTGATCGACCCGGCCAAGATGAACTGCGCCCAGGCCGTCAAGCGCTTCCAGGAGTTCCTGCTCGACTTCGATGGCCGCCTGCCGGCCCCGTGGAAGCTAAACGTGGTCTCCGGCATCTTCTACAAGAGCACCGCTGGCCGCACCGGCTTCAAGATCAACCGGGCCTACGGTCCGAACCCGGGTCCGGTCAACCGCTTCGTGCGGTGCCCCGCCACCTTCCGGGTTCTCCACAACGACCGCATCGGCGCCCTCGCACTGCCGCGCGGCCCGTACTACATCTACGTGGTCAACAACCTGAGCTGCAGCCAGGCGAGCAACTACTTCCGCCAGTTCCTGAACCGGACCGACGGACGCCTGCCCTCACCGTGGCGCCTCAACGTGGCCAAGGCCAAGTTCAATACGGGCGCCGGCGGACCCGCCTTCAGAGTCCAGAAGGCCTAAGAAGCAGTAATAACCGCGATCGGGCCCGGGCCCTGGCTGATTGGCCGGGGCTCGAGGTCTGCGGCGCGGATCCACTCGCCGATTTCGGCTTCGGTCCAGGTGTAGCCGCCTTCGTTTTCGATCACCATCATCGGGGTGAACTTGGCCACGCCTTCGGGGCTGGTCCGGCCCTCGTCGATCACCCACTCGTAGATCACCAGTGAGCCGCCGTCGGCGAGCAGGCCAGCCGCCTCGCGGATGATCCGCTCGTTCTCCTCGGCCGGATGGTCGTGCAGGATGTTCGAGACGAGGACGTAATCCCACTCTTCCCCTTCGGGCCGGCCGAAGCGGGGCTGGTCGATGTCCCCGGCGACGAAGTCGAGTTCGGGGTGGCGTTCCTTCAGGACCGGTTCCGCGCCCGGCAGATCGAGCACGGTCGCTTCGAGGCCATCGACGGCCTTGACGAGGTTGGCCGAATGGGACCCGGCCCCGCCGCCGACGTCAAGGAGCCTTCCGCCTGACTGAAGTCCGGCCAGTTCCGGCAGGTCCCCGCCGTAGAGGCGGCAGAGGTCATCGAGGGCCCGCAGGAAATCATGGGCCTGGTCCGGGTCGTTCTCGAGCCGGTCGCGCCAGGCCCTGGTCTGGGTGTGGCCGGTCCGGACCGCGGCCGGCATCTCGGCCCAGAGCTTGTAGAAGAACCACTCCTTGCGAGCGATCATCGCGATCGAATCGGGATGCTCGTCGGCCAGCAGCTCGCCGTTTGGAGTGAGGCTGAAGGTCTCGCCTTCCCGCTCGATGATTCCGAAAGTGACCAGCCCCGAGAGCAGACCCATGGTGCCGCGGGGATCGGTGCCGAGCGCTGCGGTGATCCCTTCGAGGTCATGTGGCGAGCCGTAGAGCAGGTTAGGCAGGCCGACCTCGACGGCGGTCCCGATCAGGGCCGACTCCTGGTAGGAGGTGAACTTGTCCGCGACCTCGTAGGCCGATGCGCCGTTTTCGCTCATGCGTTCTTCCTCAATTCTCTTGTCGCCCTGAGGGCATCCTTCATCATCGCGGCCTGGGCCTTCAGCTTCGCCCCGGGACGACGCTTCGAGAGGCCGAGCTCTTCCAGAATCACCCCGGCCGCGTTCCGGCCCGGCATGCCGGTGATGCCGCCGCCCGGGTGGGTGCCGGCTCCGGTCAGGAACAGGCCCTCGATCGGGGTCGAGTAGCCGGAGAGGTTGACCGAGGGTCGCATCGCCATCAGCTGGTCGATGCTCATCTCGATGTGGTTCGGGTTGGCCCCGGGATTGCCGTGGCGCTCGACCCACTCGAGCGGCCCGGTCATCTTCTTTTCGACCGGGGTCATCTCCCAGCCGAGCGCCTTCTCGGCCGTCTTCCAGGTTAGCTCGGAGGCCTCCTCGAGCAGGGCCTGATCCCACTGCCCCTGCTCCGGGGTCCAGGGCACGAAGGTGGAGAGCCAGACCACGCCCTGGCCCTCTGGCGCCCAGCCGGATTCGAGGGTCGAGGGGA
>JAGQUQ010000027.1 GCA_020438425.1 Solirubrobacterales bacterium | reverse complement strand
TACGGCGGTGGCCACGGCAGCTTCTTCGACAGCGGCTACGACTGCTCCGGATCTCTCAGCTTCGCCCTTCGCGGAGGCCGCTTCGTCAGCTCCCCGATGGCCTCTACTGGCTACATGGGCTGGGGCAAGCGCGGAAAGGGACGCTGGATCACGGTCTACTCGAACCCGAGCCACGCCTACATGATCGTGGCCGGCCTCCGGTTTGACACCTCGATGACCCCGGGCGACGGCCCCGGCTGGAGCAAGAGCCTGCGCTCGACTTCGGGCAGCTTCGTGGCCCGCAGCCCCGGCGGCCAGTTCTAGTACTTCCCCCTCCCATACAGGCACTCGACCGCCCCGGCCCCCGCCGGGGCGGTTCTCGTTAAGAAGCTCAGTCGCGAGCGTCGCGAAGCGCGGCAACGCCGCCCGTGATGAAGGTCAGGGCCTGGTCGAGCTTTTCCAGCTGTTCGTCGAGCGGAGGCAGCTCGCCCTCGGCCCGCCCCTTGCGTTCATCGCCGAGCAGGTCGAAGACGGCCATCGTGGCTGCCGCTGCCAGCCGTGGCTCGAGGTCGGTCGATCCCATGCCGAGATCGAGGGCGAGTCCGTCCGCAAGCACAAGTTCAAAGTCCCGCATCACGGCCTGCTCATGGGCCCTCAGGGCCGCTTCGTTGTCGATCACCTTCTGCTGGCAACCCATCAGTTCATGGTGTTGTTCGAACAGTTCCCGCTCCTCGAGCAGCCACTTCCTGAGCGCGGTCATCGTGTCGACCCCGGTGTCCCGTTCCTCGATCGCCAGGACCAGCCGCTGTTTGGTCATATCGCTGAGATAGAAGACGATGTCCTCTTTGGCGGGGAAGTAGGTCGCTACGGTCCGGGGCGAGACCTCGGCCTCCTCGGCAATCCGCGCGATCGTCGTGTTTGCATACCCGTCGTCAGCGAACAGTCGCAAGGCGACCGAGACGATCTTCTCTCTCGTCTTGGCCTTCTTTCGCTCGCGTAGCGTGTTGGCGGGCACGGTGAACACAGACTCAGACTAGCAAGTAATCTGCAGAGACTGCAGTTTTGCAGTCGTTGTGATAATTTGCCCGTCGCCCTCCTTCCCCTCACCCTGGAGCAAAATGTCCGACCTCCTCGCCCGTATCGCCCGATCGATCACCAACCACTGGTTGAGATCGCTGGTCATCGCCCTGATCACCGTCTTCGCCATCGGCGTCCTCTCCGGGACCGCCGGCGATCCGCCGCCGGAAGAATTCGACGTTCCCGGCACCGAGAGCCAGCAGGCCTATGACCTGTTCTCCGCGCACAGCCCCGAACTGGCGGGCGTCGATTCGACCGTGGTCTTCAGCGTCACCGAAGGCAAGGTCACCGACCCCGCGCGCAAGGCGGCAATTCAGGAATCGATCAAGGAGATCCAGGCCACGGACGACGACATCCTCTCGGCCAGCGATCCTTTCGCCAAGGGTTCGGGCGCCGTTTCCAGGGACGGGAAGGTTGCCTACACGGATGTTCGCTACGACCTCGAGTTCGGTGATGTGACCAAGGTCCAGGCCGAGCGCCTGGAGGACGCGACCGACCCGGTCACCGAGACCGGAGTCGACGTGTCGATGCGGGGAATCGTGATCGATGCCGGCCAGCAGCAGGAAGCCCCGGTGGGCGAGCTGATCGGCGTCCTTATCGCGATCGTCCTGCTCTCGCTGCTCTTCCGTTCGATCGCGGCGATGATCGCGACCCTGGTCGGCGCTCTTCTCGGCGTGATGGTCGGTCAGATGCTGCTCGTCATCCTCGCCTCCCCCCTCGGCCTGCCCGAGTTCGCCTCGACCATCGCGATGATGCTCGGCCTCGGCGCCGGAATCGACTACTCGCTGCTCATCCTGGGGAGATTCAGGGAGCAGTCGGCGGCCGGAGACTCGGTCCGCGACGCCTCGGCCAAGTCTGCCGCGACTTCCGGGTCCGCCGTGCTTGCAGCCGGCCTGATCGTCATGGTCGCGATCGCCGGGTTACTCGTGATCGGCATCCCGCTGATCGGCAAGATGGGGCTCGGAGCGGCAATTGGCGTGGCTGCGGTCGTGGTCTCGGCTCTGACCGTGATCCCGATCATGATCGGGGCTCTCCAGCGCTGGCTCAAGCCGAAGAAGCTCTCCCACGTCCTGCCATCGAAGGCATTCGGGAGCTGGGGCGAGAAGATCACCGCCCGGCCCTGGGTCGCGATCGCCGCAGGTGTCGTCGTGTTGCTGATCTTCGCCTCGCCGCTTCTTGACATGCGCCTCGGCTCGCCCGACGACGGCAACCAGCCCGAGGGCAAGACCCAGCGGGTCGCCTATGACCTGATCAGCGAAGGATTCGGCAAGGGCGTCAACGGCATCTTCTTCATCGCTGTCGACACCCCGGATGGCGCCAAACAGAGCTCGGCCGAGCTCGATCAGGTCGCTGCGGATCTGCGCAAGACCGACGGCGTCGCCGACGTCTCCCCCGCGGTCCCCAGCAAGGACAACGAAATGGCGACGATCTTCCTGACGCCGACCACCTCGCCGCAGGACGTGGCGACCAGTGACCTGCTCGAGACCCTGCGCGACAGCACGCTGCCCGAAGCAACAGCCGGGACCGGGCTGACGACCTACGTGGGCGGCAATACGGCCAGCTTCGAGGACTTTTCCGACAAGGTGTCCGAGCGACTCCCGGTCTTCATTCTGGTGGTGATCGGCCTCTCCGTTCTGCTCCTGATGGCGGCCTTCCGTTCGCTCTGGATTCCCCTGGTTTCCGCCGTCTTCAACTTGCTCTCGGTCGGGGCCGCCTACGGCGTAGTGGTGGCCGTATTCCAGAAGGGAATCGGGGCAAGCCTGATCGGGGTCGACAGCGGCGTCCCGATCATGTCCTTCATCCCCGTGATGATCTTCGCGATCCTCTTCGGACTCTCGATGGACTACAACGTGTTCCTGCTCTCGCGGGTTCACGAGGCTTACAACGAGGGCGACAGCCCGAAGGAAAGCGTCATCCATGGTCTCGCCCGGATTGGCAAGGTGATCCTCTTTGCCGGCCTGATCATGGCCTCGGTCTTCCTCGCCTTCGTGACCCAGCAGGATGTGGTCGCCAAGATGATGGGCCTTGGTCTCGGACTGGCGATCCTGATCGACGTGCTCTTCGTGCGGCTCGTGATCGCGCCGGCCGTGGTCACCCTGCTGGGCGACAAGGCCTGGTGGCTGCCGGGCTGGCTCGACCGGATCCTGCCCAACGTCTCGCTGGAAGGCCACCTCGTGGCAAACCAGGACCCGAAGGGCAAACCGCTGTCCCCCGAGCTGGCTGCAGACCCGACCCTCGAGAAATAGGGAGTCGGCGAGCTTCGCCCCGCCTGCAGGCTCCGCTATACGGCAGCCAGGTCCGGTTCCGGAGCTTCGTCCGGGACCGGATCGGGCTGGCGGTGAAAGACATGCATCGGCAGACCGTTCTTCGGTCGCAGGGTGATCACGGCCTCCGCTTCGACCTCGGCGCCCCGCGGCAGGTCGAAGCGCAGCCGGCGGCTGATCATCGCGGCCAGCAGGGTCGCTTCGACCGTTGCGAAGGTCGAGCCGAGACAGACCCGGCGCCCGGCGCCGAACGGCATGTAGGCGTGGCGCGGCCGGCCCTTCGCATTCTCCGGCAGGAAGCGGGTCGGGTCGTAGCCTTCGGGGTTCGGCCAGATACGCGGGTCGCGGTGGATCATGCTGATCAGGACCATCACGCTGGCCCCCTTTGGAATCCGGTAGCCGAGGATCTCGTCGTCTTCCAGAGCCTGGCGGCCGACCGTCCAGACCGGCGAGTCGATCCGCATCGCTTCTTCCACGCAGGCCCGGGTCCAGGGCATCTCCTCCATGTCATCCATGTCGGGAATCCGGTCACCGAGCGCAGTGTCGACCTCCTCGAACAGCCGGTCACGGGCGCCGGGATTCAGGGAGAGGTGGCGCCAGGTCCAGGCGAGAGCATTCGAAGTTGTTTCGTGGCCGGCCAGCATGAAGGTCATCAGCTCGTCGCCGATCTGCTCGCGGCTCATCGTCTCGCCGGTTTCTTCGTCCCTGGCTGAAAGCATCAACCCGACCAGGTCGTCACCGGTGTCGCTCTGGCGGCTTCGTTCCTCGAGCAGGTCGTCGATCACTTCCTTCAGGTCGGCGAGGGCGCGCTGGAATCGCCGGCCCTCCGGATTGACGCTAATCGCCTTCTCGAGGTTCATTCCCGGCAGGTTGGCCAGCACAAAGGTCGGCAGCCTGCGGGTCATTCTCGTGCCGAGACCGAGCACATCGTTCATGGCCGGACCGACCTTGCGGGCCGTGGCACCGCTCAGGTCGGCACCGAATAGTGCCCGTCCGACGATGTCGAGGGTCAGCGCCATCATCACCTCGGAAATGTCGAGCACCTCCCCCTCAGGCAGGCCGGCGAACGGCTCGCCGTCAAGCGCCTCGGCCGTGGCCCGGGTCATGTGGGCCGTGAAGTTCTTCAGGTAGCGCTTGGCAAACATCGGCTGGACCAGGCGACGCTGCTTGCGCCAGAGCTCGCCTTCGCTGGTCAGCAGACCTTCCCCGAGAACGATCCGGAGCAGTTCGTACTCGAGTCCCTTCCGGTAGTTGTCCTGGTTGCCGATCAACACGTGGCGAGCTGCCTCGTGCCCGCTGACGACCACGAAGTCGCGGCGCCGATTCCTTACGTGGGCGACCTCGCCGTACTCGAGTGCCATGTCCATCATCGGCTGTTTGAAATCGCGGGTGGTCCGGGCGAGGAACCTCGCGGCATCGAGTCCCTTGGGACCGGGTGGCAAGGGCCTTGCCGGGTGCTCTCCTGACCTTTTCATGCCGACTCCCGCCCGAGGAATTCGCCTGCCGATTCGATCAGATGCTCTCTGAGCATCTGCCACTCCTCTTCCACGTCCTCGACTCCCATGGTCGCCACCGCCAGACCCCGGATCGCCGAAACCGACATCAACAGCCAGCCGTCGAAGCCGGGCCGGTCCTCGACCCCCGGCATCAGCGCAATCGCGCTTTCGCGGATCCGGGCCTGGTCCTCAAGGTGAAGGACCCGCATCGGCTCCCGCAGGGCGTCATCGGTGCGCGCCGCCAGGTGAAGTTCCATCGCGGCGGCGAAAGTCGGACCCCGGAAGACCACAAAGAGCCGGTCCAGCGCCAGTGAGATCCGCTCGATTTCGTCCCCTTCCCTGGGGATCGCCGAAACGAATTCCCCGGCCAGGCGATCGGTTACGAACCGCATCGCTTCGACCGTCAGCTCGGCCTTGGTCCGGAAGTGATGCTGGAGGGCACCCAGGGAAACCCCGGCCGTCTCGGCCGCCAGCCGGGTCGAGGTGCCGGCGTATCCGCGCTCGACCAGAAGCCCGATCGTCGCTTCGAGTACCGCCGCCCGGGTGGCTGCGGTGCGATCCTTCTGCGGACGTCTCGTTCCTGACATTCGCGCAATATACACAAGTCAGTCAACCGACTTGTAAGTGTCACCAAACCGTTTCCGGGGGCGTACACCCACCGAATCCGTGGGAGAACGCCCCCGGAATGTCGGGAGTCGGGGCTTGGGGGGCCTGTCGTGGCGGGCTGGCCTGCGGTCCGGGTTCAGGGAGGGTTCGGACCGGTATATCCGTTGGCGTAGCAGTGGGCGTCGCCCGAGGGGAACGGAGTGATCATCTCGCAGCTGTTGATGGTCGAGTTCTGCAGGAAGGTCGTGGCCTGGTCGACGCCATCCGGTGACCGGCGAGGATCTTCGTGCGGATCACGGCCGTAGCCCCACTCGGATCGCGGTGGCAGTTCTTCGATCGGCGGCTTGCCGATGCCGCCGCCCTGGTTGCCGACGAAGTCGACCGGACCGCTGTCGAAGTAGACCAGCATGCTGTCGCCGACGTTCGGGAAGCTGGTCACCTTCTCCATTCCGAGGAAGGGATCGACATCCCAGTGCCTGCCCGCGTTCAGTGCCGGTGAGTACACCCCGGCTCCGATCGTCCGGGCCTCGACCTCGGCCGAGTAGTTGGTCACCTGATGGTCGCCGTAGGCAACGCGCAGCATGACCCGGTGCTCCGGCGTGTCGGGCAGCGGGTCGACGGTCATGTTGTTGGCATAGCCATTCGCCTCGCCGCGGTCCCAGAGGAGCTGGACCAGGGCGAGGAGCAGCGGGCGCTCATGCTCGTCGGGGTAGTTCTTGTAAAGGCCGATGCCCTCCGTCTTGAAGTACTGGTCCGAGTCAACCGAGCGGCGCAGCAGGGTCGAGTAGTTCATGCCCGGAACGCCGAGAACTCCGTAATCGGAATCCGGCGTCAGGGCCATCAGGGCACCGCCCATGATTCCGCCCTGGCTGATCCCCATGTAGATCCCGCGGGTGTTTGCTCCGTTTGCAACGTCGATCACCGAAACCGGATCCGATCCGCCCGCTCCGTCAGGGTCGAGCTGGAACGCCGACTGGTCGGCAAATCCGTCCGGGTGGATCATCGCCCGCTGGATCATCATGAAGTTGAGGAAACCCTGGACCATGCGGTCGCCCATCTTCGGGAAGTTGGACATGTCGCCCAGCGACTGGACCACCGACACGAGGTCGCCGGTCGAGAAGCCGTCCCAGTTGGCCCCGCACCAGACGCTGCCGCCGTGGTTACCCACGTTTACCGGTCCGGCAGAAGTGATCTGGTTCAGGTCCCCGAGCAGTCCGTGCCCGTAGATCCCCGCCTGTCCCGGATCGACCGCGGTGTTCTGCCCGCCCGGCTGGATCGCCGTCGGGATGAAGCAGCGGAAGGGAACGTCCATCTTGAAGGTCGGGTCGAAGTCGATCGTGTGATCGGTGTTGAAGTTGAAGGTCGAGCCCGACGGACAACCGTTCTGATTCAGGTAACACGGCACGTCGTTGATGTAGCCGTCGATTACCCTGATCAGGTTCGAGCCGGGCACCGAGGGCCGTTTGTCCGCGCCGGAAGGCGGGTTCGGGCCGTTCTTGCATCCATCCGAGGCCGGAGCATTCGGGTTCGGATTCTCGTAGCGGTCACATACGTAGTTGACGACCACTTCAGGGCTGTCTCCCTCGATCACCCGGTTACCGAGGTTGTTGTCGCCGAGTCGGGCGAACGCGTCGTCGCGGACCTGGAGGGCCCTGCCGGTGACACTTTCCTGCGAGGCGACGGTGAAGTCCCAGGCCATGTAGAGGCTGGAACGGTCGACGCCGGCCTTGCTGACCAGGTCACCGATCACCGACTCCATGTGCGGGCGGCGCTCCTCGACGATGTCCTGCTTTGTCGGAAGGTCGTCGCGGTATACCCGGAAGCCGAGCGGGGATTCGATTGCCGCGTCGTCCGGACCCTGGAGGTTCCGGAAGGCGACGATGTAGCGGTGGCCCCACTGGAGATTCTTCGCGGGCCGGACGATGATGTTGACCGGACCTGTGTTCGAAGGGTTGGTGTTGATTCCGCCCGGGCCTTCCTCACCGGGATCGGTCGAGGTCGGGTTCGCATCGAGCTCGGCCCAGATCGGCTGACGCTCGCCGGTCTCGGCGTCGATCAGAAGTACTCTCTGGGCCGGATCGTCGTATGCGTGCAGATCAGCGAGGGTGACGAAATCGTTGTTCTCGAAGGCTGCCGGCGTATCGAGACCGGGAATCTTCAAGACGATCAGGTTGCCCGGGCTGAAGCCGTCACCACGGTTGATGTCGGTGACCGAAACATGGGTGCCGCCGATGTTGGACGGAGTCGAATCCGCCGCGAGGTCGAGGCGCTTGCCGGTGGCGCTGGTCGGATCATCCTTGAGGAAATAATCATTCGGGAAGGGGTAAAGGCAAGCCGTGGTGTCGAGGAAGTCGCAGTTTTCGGGGTCGTCGCCGAGGTCAACGCTGACGTAGTTGATGCAGTCCTCGTTGGCGTTCCACTTGGCCAGGGTCTTCTTCTTTGAAGCCTTCGCCTTCTTCGTCTTCTTGCCGACCTTGCGCTTGTAGTTCGCGTTGACCTGAACGGTCTTGGCGCCACACTTGCCAAGCGCGGTCTTGCCGGAGTTCGTGAGGGCGAGGTTCACCGTCTTGGTGCCCTTCTTCTTGAACTTCACGGTCACGGCCTTGAAGTGGTTGCTCTTGCCGCCACTCACCACGGAGAGCTTCGGTGAAGCCTTGCCGGTCGACTTGACCTTAACGGTCAGCTTCTTCTTGTTGACCAGCTGCTGCTGGTTCGCGGTGGTGATGCTCACCACGCTCACCTTCACCGGCTTGGCCTTCTTCTTGGCCGCCTGAGCCGACGCCCCGGTGGCGGCGATTCCGGCAACGAGGATGAACAGCGCGAAGGCAAATCGGCGCAAAGACATGAAATTCCTCAAGACTTCTCCCTGGGTGGTGTTTGCTTCCGGTCTCCCGTCCGGCCATCTGCTCTGGCAGACAACCGGACTCTATCTGACTCGCTCCCAGCCACTATCGTGTCGCCCGTGTCGATCGATTCCGACTCCGCAACGCCGCGCTCCCAGCCCAATTACGCCGGTGCCATCTACGGCACTATCATCTCGATGACCGTGGTCGCGACGGCTTCCAAGGATGACGAGCTCGGCTCCGTGGCGATCGCGATCTGGGCGGCCGTCACCTGCATTGTCTTCTGGCTGGTTCACGTCTACGCCGACATCGTCGCCGCGGGGTACTCGACCCCGAGGGAAGCTGTCCGGCACGCCCAGGGCGCGTTCCGGAACCAGTGGCCGATCGTGCAGGGAGGCATGATCCCGGCGGTCGTCATGCTGCTGGCGCCGATCGGCCTGCTCAACGACGAGAACGCCAGCTACTTCGCGGTCGGGGCGGGCATCCTGACCCTGTTTGCCACCGGACTGTTCATCGGAAGCAAGGACAACCGCAGCTGGGGCCGGAGAATCATGATCGGCGCCGTCAACGCACTATTCGGACTGCTGATCCTCGCCCTGAAGATCTTCGTCCACTAGGGGGTCAGTTCTCGCGGGACTGGGAAGCCTTCATGTAGGAGGCGATGTCGACCACGAAGGCAAAGCCGACGATGAACCATTCGAAGCCTTCGACTCCGTTGGGGCCGACCTGGTACATCACGATGTAGCCGAGCAGGGTCCAGGGCAGGAACAGGAAGCCGAGGATCGGGACGATCCAGCCGTCGAGCGCCTCGCCCACCCATCCGGAGAAGACCAGGATGAAGAAGAGCGCCAGCCGGGGCGAGATCAGTGCGAGAAGCGGAACGAAGCAGCCCATGGCCTGAGACTACCCGAGCCGGGCCGGTGGCTCTTTCCCGCCCCGGTGGACCCGCCATATCGCCGCGACGTGGGCACCCATGACGACGGCCATGGAGGCCAGGTTCAGGAAGACCAGCAGGCCGATGAATCCGGCCAGAACGCCATAGATCGCACTGCCGCCACCCGAAATACCAAACCAGATCCTCAAGCCGCCGAAGACCAGCCAGATCAGCAACGAGGTCACGGCCGCACCAACCGCAGCGCTGGACCAGGTTGTTTTTCCCGGATTCAGCACCCAGAAAATCCATGTGTAGAAGATCAAACCGGCACCGAACAGCCCGGCAGGGCCACCGAGGTGGTCAGCGGTCCAGGAGAGGAAGGGACTGTCATTGACCACCGAGGCAAGGTCGCGGGATAGCGCCAGGGTCACGAACAGAAGCGCCGCCGGGAGAGTGACGATCGTGATCCCGATGTCGAGAATCTTGTTTTCGGGGAAGGGAGGGCCCTGCTTGCCCTTCTCGTTCGCCGTCTCGACCGCATGCCGCAACCCCCCGATCGCGGAACTCACCGAGTAGAGCAGAATCAGGATCGCCGCGATTCCAAGACCTCCGGCGCCTCGGGTCAACTGATCGAGCAGGTCCTGGAGCTCCTTCCTTCCCTGCACCTCTTCGATGGGCAGGTTGACCACGATCTCGTCGATCAGGTCCTGGCGAACGTCCGGCGAATCGAAAACGTTGCTGAGGATCCAGACCGCGAGCAGGAGCAGGGCCGGGAAACTGAGCAGTACGAAGAAGCTGAGCTGGGCCGCCTGCCGGGTTCCGGCCGCCCGATCGAACGACAGGATTGTCTCCCAGCAAGCGGCCCCGGACCGCCGCAGCGGTCCTGGCAGCTTCGAGGCCCAGGTCTTCAGCTGTGAAACCCGGGCCTTCGAGTCAGTCCCCCATGCCGATCTTCGCCTCTTCCCAGCGAACGGTCACCGCGTAGAGGATGACCAGGTCGATCACGATGAAGAGGATGCTGAGGAACGGCTGCGAAGTCAGCGAAAGCAGGTGGCTGATCGCGCTGAGGAAGACCAGGACGATGGTGACAATCCGGGCCCACTCCCTTCCCTGGATCAGGGCGAAGCCTGCCCAGGCCTTGACCACGCCGATCACGATCCAGAAGAAACCGAGAGCCTTGAAGCTGACCAGGAAGACGTCGTTCAGCGACGTTCCCTTGATGTAGCCGTCATCGGTGACGGCGGCCAGGCCGGCGATCACGCTGAACACACCGATCAGCATCAGCATGATGCCTCCGAATGCGACCCACGATGCCCAGGCTGCCGACCCTCCGGGGGGTTGCGAACCGCTGGTTTCAGGCATAAGTCTCCTCCTCAGTCATGTTTGGACGAAACGCGACCCGGACAGGGTCGCGAACCGTCCCCACCCTACCCCGCCCGGTCGGCTGCCGGTGCGACGCAACGGAAGGAGATGTGCACTGTGGAGCTCTCGATGCTTTCGGGAATCCGGGAGGAAGGCCGGTAGCGCGAACAGTAGTTCTCGGCACAGAGGAACGAGCCGCCCTTCAGCACCTTTCGCGGAATTCCGCTGGCCGGATCCCGGCTGGCTTCGACGCCGGGCCCGAGGGGGTTGGCGGGGGCGCAGCATCGGCTGGTCGGCTCGGGATGGCTGTCGGAATACCAGGTGTTGGTCCATTCCCAGGCGTTACCGGTGATCTCGAACAGTCCGAAGGCGTTGGCCTCGAAGGTCCTGACCGGAACCGTGCCCGGCCTTCGGGATCCGCCGGGACGGGGCCTGAACTTCCAGGGAAACTCCCCGATCCAGCGGTTCATCCGCTCTTCGCCGTCGGGAGCTATTTCATCTCCCCAGGCAAACTCGGCGCGCTCAAGTCCGCCACGACCGGCCCGTTCCCACTGGACCTCGGTCGGCAACTGCTTGCCCGCCCAGCGGGCAAAGGCATCGGCATCCTCGTAGGTGACCTGGGTCACCGGATGGTCTTCCTTGCCTTCAAGGGTTGTCCGGGGTCCCCAGGGGTGGCGCCACTGGGCACCGGGCGTCCAGGCCCACCACTGCATCGGGTTCGAGAGGTCGACCGGACCTTGAGGCTTGGCGAAGGTGATCGAGCCGGGAACGAGCATCGCCGGGTCGGCGCCCGGATACATGGCGGGGTCGGGGGCCTTTTCGGCGGTCGTGACGTATCCGGTCTCGCTTACGAACTCGGCGAACTGGCGATTGGTGACTGCCGTTTCATCCATCCAGAATCCGTCGACCTCCACCGGTCCGCTCGGCTTCTCTTCCGGGTAGTGCTTCTCGCTGCCCATCGTGAAGGTGCCGCCCGGAATCCAGACCATGTTTTCAGCCGGCGGGTCGCCGGGAGCCTGATCGTTCGCCTCCATACCAGCCAAGGCTACCCGCCGGAACTCATCGGCCCGCTCCGGGCTTCCCGCCGCCCAGAAACTTCTCGATCTCACGCGAAAGCAGACCACCCTGCCAGGCCAGCGGGGACTGGCCTGGTTCCTCTCCGACCAGTTCCGCCCCCGGGATCGACTCGGCCCACTGCTCGGCCACGTGGCGGGGATGACCGGGGTCGAACTCGTCATGGCTGGCCACGATGAGAGCCGGGATCCGCAGCGAAGCGAGGTCACCAATCGAGTCGAACGGCTTTGACCGCGGCACTTCCCGGAGTGCCCTGGCGACCGCCTCCGGATGGAGGTGGAGGCGGGCCCGGTCGCGGGCCAGTCGGAACGTCGTCTCCCGCACCTCCCCGTTGGGGCTGTTCTCGGCAACGACTTCCGCGAAGGCTTCAGGGCCTCCCTGTTCAAGGGCATCCGCCCGGCGGTCCCAGCGGAGGTCGTCGTCGGCAAGACCGGTGAACACGGGTCCGATCAGGATTAGCGCCCGGATTCCTTCCGGATCGGCGAGCGCCCGCCGGGCGACCGTGTGGCAGCCCATCGAGTGCCCGCCGAGGATCAGGCCTTCCTCCCCGAACCCTCCGGCGGCTTCGATCACCGCGTCGAGATCACCCGCGAGGCCGCCGTAGTCGTAGCTCTCGGCCGGGTCGCTCTCTCCGTGACCGCGGGCGTCGTAGGTGATCAGCCGGTAGCCCTTGCGGGGAAGATGCTTCGAGCCGTGGACCACGTACCTGCGGGTGGCCGAGAGCCCGTGACAAAGGACCATGCCCGGCCCCTCACCCTGACTCTCGCCGCGGATTTCCCTCCCGTCGAGCGACGCACTGAAAGCCTGCGGCTCGAATCGACCCAGGACTCAGCCCTTCTCGAGCGTCGCTTCTTCGATCACGACCTGCTTCGTCGGAGTGCCGGCGGGATCGCCGAGCGCGCCGATCTTCTGCACCACGTCCATGCCCTCGGAAACCTTGCCGACGATCGCGTAAACCGGGTCGAAGGGACTCGAGGTGCCGGTCACGACATAGAACTGGCTGCCGGAAGTGCCCGGAGCCTCTGCTCCGGTCTTGGCCATCGCCACGGTCCCGACCGGATAGGTGGTGCTCTTCGGTGGCGTCTCCACGACGCTGTAGCCGGGCCCGCCGGCACCGCTGCCGGTCGGATCGCCGCCCTGGATCACGAAGTCGGTCACGATGCGGTGGAAGCCGAGACCGTCGTAGAAACCCTCCTCGGTCAGGTAGGCAAAGCTGTTCGCGGTCACCGGCCAGTTGGTGGTGTCGAGGGCGATGGTGAACTCGCCTTCGCTGGTCTTCATCTTCACGCTGGCGGTTTCGCCCTCGGCGACAACCGAACCCGGTTCCGGCTTGGTCAGCTGATCATCCTTGACTACCGGAGTTGACGAATCGCCTCCGCCTTCATCGCCGCCCCGGCTGACCAGCACCACCGCGACCACGATCGCGAGGACCGCACCGATCACTCCCAGAGTCACAAGTTTTCCGCGTTCACTCATCGGCGCCAGTCTAGAGGCTTGCTTCAGCCAATCCGCATTGAGCTTCAGTTGTCATGATCCGGGGGTGTCCGCTGACCGAGTCTCACCCGACCGGAAGACCATCTTCGTCGGAAAGACGATCTGCCGCCTCGTGGCAGTCGCCCCGTGGACCTGGCCCGTGGTCCGGGGCGCGGTCGGCCGGTTCTTCGATCAGGCGGCCACCGGTTGGGACGAGCGGACCGAAGCAGGATCCCCGGAGCATCTCGCGACTCTGGCCGGCGGACTCGACGCAATCCCGGCAAGGCCGGAACGGGTTCTGGACCTCGGCTGTGGAACCGGAGCCGGCACCCTGTTTCTTGCCCGTGAGTTCCCGACCGCGAGCGTCCGCGGGCTTGACCTGTCGCCGGAAATGATCGCCAAGGCCCAGGCCAAGATCGGGCTTGACCCTGATGCCCGGGTCAGCTTCAGGTCGGGCGATGCTTCGAGCTTGCCTTACGGAGACAATTCCTTCGACCTGGTGGCCCAGATCAACATGCCGGTCTTCTTCCGCGAGATCGAAAGGGTGCTGCGTCCGGGCGGTGGTCTGGTCATCGCTTCAAGCCTTGGCGACTCGACTCCGTTCAGCACGCCGGAGAAGCTGGTCAGGAGGAAACTGGCGTCCCACGGCTTCGATCATGTGTACTCCGGGGCCGCAAGTGAAGGAACATGGGTCGCCGCGACCCTCGAAGAACCCCGATGAGCGACAAACAGGCCCACACCCTGATCATGAATCCGAGCTCCGGCGGCGGCCGCTCGAGGCAACTCCTGCCTGACGTCGAGAAGCGCCTCGACGCTTTGCGAATCCCCTTCAGGGTGGAAAAGACCCGTTCCCTGGAGCACGGAATCGACCTTGCCTTCGAGGCGATCGAAAATCGCGAAGTCCCGGTCGTCATGAGCGGCGACGGCCTGATCGGCGCGGTCGGCGGAGCCATGGCGGGCGTCGAATCCCCGGTCGGCCTGATTCCGGCCGGTCGTGGCAACGACCTGGCTCGCGGTCTCGGCATTCCCACCGACCCGGCCGCCGCAGTCGATTGTCTCGCGGCCGGATTCACCCGCTCGATTGATGTCGGCGATGCAGATGGCAAGCGATTTCTCGGCATCGCTTCGGTCGGGTTCGACTCGGAAGCGAACCGGATCGCCAACGAGGCAAGAGTGCTCAAGGGTCAGCCGGTCTATGCCTACGCGGCGCTGCGGGCACTTGCCACCTGGAAGCCCGCCCGTTTCACCCTGATCGAGAACGGTGTTCAGAGCCGCGTGACCGGATACACCGTCGCGGTCGCCAACAACGGCTTCTACGGCGGTGGCATGAATGTCGCTCCCGGGGCCGAGATCGACGACGGGCAGCTCGACGTGATCACGATCGGAAACGTCGGAAAGCTTCGCTTCCTGATGAACTTGCCGAAGGTGTTCAGGGGAAGCCACGTGGACGAAGTCGAGGTAGTAAGTCACCATCGGACCAGTTCGATCGAGATCCGGGCCAGTCGCCCCTTCACGGTTTACGCGGACGGTGACCCTCTGACCGAGCTGCCGGCGACCATCCGGGTCATCCCCTCGGCCCTCAGGATGATCGTCCCGGAGACAACCGCTTGATCCGGACCAAGGCATTCCTGGCCCGGTCGGTCGGGCGTCTCAGCCGCGCGACGGGGAGAGGCGGCGGCACCACCCTTCCCGGGCGGGTGCTGCTCAAGCTCGATTCCGACGCGATCTCGAAACTCGGTTCGAGGCTCACCGGCGGCGTCACCCTGATCAGCGCGACCAACGGCAAGACGACCACCGCCTCGATGCTGGCTACGATCCTCGCCGGCGCAGGCCGTGAGCCGGTCCACAACCGGGCCGGGTCGAACATGACCTGGGGTGTCGCCACCGCCCTGCTCGAGCAGAAGGGCAGTGAAGGCCTCTTCGAGGTCGACGAGGCATGGCTGCCCGAGGTTGCCGACCGGCTGCGTCCCCGGACGATCCTGCTCGGCAACCTGTTTCGCGACCAGCTCGACCGCTACGGCGAAACCGAGGCCCTGGCCGACGCCTGGGCGGAGCTGGCCTCCCGGCTTGCCGGGGAGACCGGCTTCGTCCTGAACGCAGACGACCCCCTGGTCGCCGATATCGGCAAGACCAGCGGTCCGGGGACCGTCTTCTTCGGAATCGACGACGAGTCCCAGGCCCTGCCCGAACTTCAGCATGCCCACGATGCCAAGCTCTGTCGGGTATGTGGTCACGAGCTCACCTATGACCGCGCTTTCGTCGGCCATCTCGGCCACTACCATTGCGAGCACTGCGGCATGCGGCGCCCGAATCCGGACATCACGGCCACCGCAATCACCCTGAACGGCATGAACGGCCTGACCGCGACCGTCAACTCGCCGGAAGGAGAAGCCCGCCTCGAGCTGCCCCTCCCCGGTCTCTACAACCTCTACAACGCGCTCGGCGCAATTGCGACCGCGCGTGAGCTCGGTGTTTCCGTCGCCGAAGCCGTAGCGAGTCTGGCCGGGATGAAGGCTGTCTTCGGGCGGGTCGAGAGGATCGAGATCGACGATGTTTCCCTCTCGATCCTGTTGATCAAGAACCCCGCCGGCGCCAACGAGGTGATCCGCACCCTGGCCCTTGAACCGGCGCCGATCGACCTCTGGATCGCGCTCAACGACCGGATCGCCGACGGAAGAGACGTCTCCTGGATCTGGGATGCCGATTTCGAGATGCTGGCCGACCGGGTCGGCTCGGTGACCTGTACCGGGACCCGTGCTTCCGAGATGGCGCTGAGACTCAAGTACGCCGGCTGGCCGGTCGAGAATGTAATCGTCGAAGAAGACGCCGAGGCGGCGCTCGACCGGGCCCTGAGTGGCGCCGGCGGGAAACTGTTCGCCCTCCCCACCTACACCGCGCTGCTCGATCTGAGGAACCTGCTGGCCGAGCGCGGCGACACCGAGCGTTACTGGGAAGGTTGATCCTCGCCGACCGACACTCTCCGGAGGTCGCGATCTGGCAACTGGTCGAGTCCTGCGGATACTCCGCCGACCTCGCCTGCTGGGTCGATCTCACCGCAGCCGCCGGTCCGGTACTGGATCTTGGCTGCGGGATCGGCAGGGTCGCCCGGCATCTCGCCGCCCAAGGACGGGAAGTCACCGGCGTCGATCTCGACCCGCTCCTGGCCGGGGATCTGAACCGCCTGGCGGAAGGTGAAACGGTTTCCGCCTTCGCCGGCAGCGTGACAGCGCTCGGGGAGCTCGATCTCGGCCGGGAGAGGTTTGTATCGGTCATCGCGCCACAGCAGCTGCTTCACATCGTCGGAGGCGAGGAGGCCCGCCGCCAAATGCTGCTCGGCGTGAAGGAGAGACTGGCCCCGGGAGGCACCGCCGCCTTCGCGATCTCGGAGTGGATTCCGGAGGTTTCTCGCAGGGTCGATGTGCTTCCGGACATGCGGGAGATCGAAGGTTGGGTATATGCGAGCCGGCCCGTAGCGGTCGAAGATCGAGGCGACTCCCTCGAAGTGATCCGGCTCCGCCAGATAGTCGCCCCCGACGGCTCGCTCGAGGAATCCGGGGACAGCATCGTCCTCGACCGGATGGACCGCTTCTCCCTGGCCGACGAACTGGCCCGGGCCGGTTTGCATGTAACCGAAAACGTCGAGGTCCCCCAGACCGACCGTCACATCGCCTCGGTGATCGTGGTCGCCGGGCACGATGCCGGCGGCGGCTGAACCCTAATCTTCAGACCATGAAGCTTCGCCTGCTCAGCCTCTACCCGGATCAGATGAACATCTATGCCGACCGGGGCAACATCCTCTTCCTCCAGCACCGCTGCGAGTGGCGCGGGATCGATTTCGAGGTGACCCGCTGTGGCCCTGGCGACCGCTTCGATCCCGGTGACCATGACCTGCTCTACATGGGCGGTGGCCAGGACCGCGACCAGAAGGCGGTCGCGGGAGACCTGATCGAGAGCAAGCAGGCTTCCATGCGAGCCGCCAAGGAAGGCGGGGCGGCGATTCTCGCCGTCTGCGGTGGCTACCAGCTGCTCGGCGAGTCATACGAGCTCGAGGGCGAGACGATCGAAGGGCTGGGCCTGGTGGACCTGAAGACCGTCCGGGAGCCCGGCCCGCGGCTGATCGGCCCGGTAGCCATCGAGGTCGACCTCGATGGCGAACCGAAGGTACTGGCCGGGTTCGAGAACCATGGCGGCCGCACCCGGCTCGGCAACTGCTCCCCGCTCGGCAAGGTGATCCACGGGCACGGAAACAACGGCGAGGACGGTTTCGAAGGAGTCCGGGAGGACAACCTGATCGGAACCTACCTTCACGGTCCCCTGCTGCCAAAGAACGCCTGGCTGGCCGATCACCTGATCGCGACCGGCCTGGAGCACCACCACGGCGAGCGTCCGGAGCTCGAGCCGCTTGACGACGGCCTGGAGGACGCCGCCCACCGGGCCGCCCTCACGGCCGCCCGCAAAGGCTGACGGCAGACGCTTTCCTAAGTGCCGGTCGAGCCGAAACCGCCTTCGCCGCGGTCGGTTTCGCTCAACCCGTCAACCTGCAGGGGCTCGATCGCCGCAAAGGGGGTAACCAGCAACTGGGCGATCCGGTCACCCGGCTGGATCCGGAAGATCTCGGCCGGATCGTTGTTGAGGAGCAGTACCTTGACCTCGCCCCGGTAGCCGGCGTCGATCAAACCGGGCGCGTTGACCAACGAGATGCCGTGCCGCCGGGCGAGACCCGAACGGGGAAGAACGAGGCCGGCATGCCCTTCGGGAATCTCGACCGCGATCCCGGTCGCGACCTGCCACCGTTCCCCGGGGCCGATGTGCGCCGGCTCCGCGGCGTAGAGATCCAGACCGGCGTCGCCATCATGGGCGCGGGTCGGAAGGGTCGCCGAGTCATTGAGCAACTGAACCTTTAGTTCCATCCTCGCTGACTCTACAACCGCCCCAGCCGGAACGGCCCCGCGAGGCCCGCCGCCGGGAGGACTCAGCTGGTTACCAGGTCGGCGAAGCGATGCATCTCGCCCAGCGGCAACCGGGTGCGAACCAGCACTCCGTCCGGCCCGTCCTCCCGCTCAACCTTGCCGGCCAATTCGTGGAGTTCATGCAGCCGCGCGCCTTCCGAGTAGGGAACCAGCAGCTCGACCGGAGCCATGGTCTCCTCGAAGGCCCGCTCCATCTCGACCCGCAGGCTCTCAAGGCCCTCGCCGGTTGCGGCCGAGACCTGAACCGCACCTGGATGGTTGATCCTGACCTCGGCGCGCTCGTCGTCATCGAGCAGGTCGATCTTGTTCAGGACCAGAAGGCGCGGCTTGTCGCCGGCACCGATCTCCGCCAGAACCTCGTCTGCCGCCATCATCTCGGCCTTCATCCGCTCCTCGCCCGAGGACGAATCGACGACGTGAAGGATCAGGTCGGCCAGCACCGTCTCCTCCAGAGTGGCCTTGAAGGCCTCCACCACCTGATGCGGCAGTTTCTCGATGAACCCGACCGTGTCGGTGATCAGGTACCGGCGACCTTCGTATTCGAATGCACGGGTGGTCGGATCAAGCGTGTGGAAGAGCCGGTCGGCGACGCTGATCCCGGCCCCCGTCAGAGCATTCAGCAGTGTCGACTTGCCGGCATTTGTGTAACCGGCCAGCGCGACCTGCGGAAGCGACGAATCCTGCCGCCGGGCCCTCATGACGCCACGGTTCTGCTCCACGTGACGAAGCCGGCGCCTCAGCGCGGCGATCCGGTCGCGGGCGAGCCGCCGGTCGGTTTCGATCTGCGATTC
The DNA here is from genome assembly GCA_020438425.1 of Solirubrobacterales bacterium. GTDB lineage: Bacteria > Actinomycetota > Thermoleophilia > Solirubrobacterales > 70-9 > 67-14. The sequence continues at coordinate 9,722 of JAGQUQ010000027.1, read as the reverse complement.
GCCGGGGCCCCTGGTCCCGATGCCGGCACCGAGCCGTTCGAGGTGGGTCCAGAGGCCACGCATCCGGGCCAGGTTGTACTCGAGCTGGGCCAACTCGACCTGAAGTTTGCCCTCTGCCGAGTGGGCGTGGTCGGCAAAGATGTCGAGGATCACCGCTGTGCGGTCGATCACCGGGACTTCGAGCGCGGCTTCCAGATTTCGTTCCTGCCGGGGTGCAAGTTCGTCGTCACAGGCAACCAGGTTGGCACCGGTCCGCTTGATCTCTTCCTTCACCTCTTCCAGCTTGCCGCGGCCGAAGTAACGGTCCGGATCGGGTTCGCTGCGGCTCTGGATCATCTCGCCGACCGTGGCGACTCCGGCGGTTCTAAGCAGTTCGCCGAGCTCGTCCACTGTCGTATCGCCCGTCGTGTCGACGGCGATCATCAATGCCCGCTGCTTTGCCCGGCGGGCCGCGGCGTTGTCGACGGATTCACTCACCGACTCCATGCTAGATAAACCGGCTTGGCGTTACGCTCCCCTTCATGAAGATCTTCATGACTGGAGCAACGGGATTCATCGGCGGGTCCACCGCCAGGCACCTGCTCGAGCAGGGTCATCAGGTGACCTGCCTCGTCCGTGACCGCTCCAAAGCGGGCGATCTCGAGGCGCTGGGCTGCGAGCTGGTCGATGGCGACCTGTCCTCCTGCCCCCGTCTGGCGGAGCAGATGTCCGGCCACGACGCGCTCGTCCACAACGCCGCGCTCTACGAAGTCGGCATCCCGAAGGACCGGGCCCCCGTTCTGCGCAAGGCCAACGTCGAAGGAACCGCCAACACGCTTGAGGCCGCGCTCGAAGCCGGCATTCCCCGGGTGCTTTACGTCTCGACCTGCGCAGTCTTCGGAAATACTCACCGCGAGGTAGCTACCGAAGCTTTCCGACGGCCCGATCTCGACAGTCCGGGCGGGCTCGAGTTCACTTCGGTCTACGAGGAGACCAAGTACGAGGCCCATCAGATCGCCCTCAACCTGATCAAGACCCGTGGCCTGCCCTGCGTGATCGTCCAGCCCGGAGGCGTCTACGGTCCGGATGATCACTCCGAACTCGGTTCGACCATCCACCAGTTCCTCGACGGAAAGCTGCCGATGGTTCCCTTTGCCGAATTCGGCACCGGACTCACCCACGTCGACGACATTGCCGCCGGCTTCGCCCTGGCCCTCGACAAGGGCGAGGTCGGCGAGTGCTACATCCTCAACCAGGACAACTACACGATGCGGCAGATCCTCGAGATGGTCGGGGAAATCGCCGACCGCAAGGTGCCGAAGAGGAACATGCCAACCGCCGTGCTGAAAGCCCTGCGGCCAGTCGGCCCGCTGGTCGGCAAACTGATGGGCCAGCCCCCGAACCTGGCCGAACTGATCAGTTCGGTCGATGGTGTGACCTTCTGGGCAGACGCGGGCAAAGCCCGCAGGGAACTGGGGTGGCGTCCCCGCGAAGCGAAGGCAGGCCTCCGGCACACGCTCGAAGCCGAAGGCCTGATCCCGGCCTGACTCAGGTCAGGCCAGGTGCTCCCTCATCCGTTCCAGCGCCTCGGTGAGGCGCTCGTCCGGGGTCGTGAGGGAGATCCGGAAGTACCCCTCGCCGCTGCGGCCGTACATCGAGCCGGGCGAAATCACGACCGCCGCCTCTTCGAGGACCTTTTCGCAGAAACTGGTCGAGGAGTATCCGTCGGGAACCGGTGCCCAGACGTAGATCGTTCCCTTCGGACTCTTCACGTCCACACCGATCGCCCTGAGGGTGTCGACCGTCAGGTCGCGGCGGCGGGCGTAGATCGCGTTCATTTCCTCGAGCGGCGCGGTCGGTCCGTCCAGGGCCGCGACGGCGGCAAGCTGGATCGCCTCGAAGAGCCCGGAATCGACGTTGGTCTTGAGTCGCCAGTAGGTGCTGATCGCGTCGGCATTGCCGAGGATCGCGCCGACCCGCCAGCCGGTCATGTTGTAGCCCTTGGAAAGCGAGAAGACCTCGACACCGACTTCCTTGGCGCCGGGGGTGGCAAGGAAGCTCGGGGCGACGTACCCGTCGTAGGTGGTCTCCGAGTAGGCGTTGTCATGGACGACCAGGATTTCGTTCTCACGGGCGAACTCGACGACCTTCTCGAAGAAGCCTTCGGGGACGATCGCACCGGAGGGGTTGTTCGGGTAGTTCAGGAAGAGCAGGCGGGCCCGCTCCGCAGTCTGCGCGTCGATCGCGTCGAGGTCCGGGGCGAAGCCGAGCTCCTCCTTCAACGGCAGCAGAACCGCCTCGGCGCCGGCCAGGATCGGCCCTCCGGTGTAAACCGGATAGCCGGGATCGGAGGCGAGAGCCACGTCACCCGGGTCGAGGAAGGCGAAGCAGAGGTTGTAGATGCATTCCTTGGCCCCGATCGCCGGAATGACCTCGGTCTCGGGGTCGATCTCGACCCCGAACCGGTCGCGGTAGAAATCGGAGAATGAACGCCGGAATTCCTCGCGACCGCGATTGCTCGGGTAGTTCTGGTTGGACCGGTCGGCAACTGCTTTCTGCATCGCTTCGACCACATGCGGATAGGTGGCGTGGTCAGGGTCACCGATTCCGAGGCTGATCACGTCGATCCCGGCGGCCCGCTTGTCGGCGATCTTCTTCTCGAGCTCGGCGAACATGTACGGCGGCATCGCCTGCAGTCGCCTGGATGGATCGGTCAGCCCCACGGTGCTTCCTCCTGTGGATCGGTTCTTGTTGAAGTCTCTGCCACTCGGGCTCAGCCGAGTTCGGCCAGTGAGGCCATCATCTCAGGCGCGAGTTCACCGGCGGCGATCGGCTCGGCCCAGCCGGTCAGGGTCACGTCGAGATCATCGGAAATCTCGACCTTGAGTTCCCCGCCGTCAAGTTCCACCGTGATCGGGCTCGGGGCCCCGTCGAGGAAGGCCGCTACCGCGGCTCCGGAGGCGCCGGTCCCGGAAGAGAGCGTCTCCCCGACCCCCCGCTCGAAGATCCGGGCCCGCACTCGCGACCCCGAGACGCGGTAGAACGAGACATTTGACCGGTTCGGGAAGATGCAGTTGCGCTCGATACCCGGGCCGATCTTCCCCAGGTCGAGCTCCTCGAGATCGGCGCCGGCTTCGATCGCACACTGCGGGTTGCCGATCGAGACATGCTGGAACTTCCAGTCGCGATCTCCCGAGGAAAGAGTTCCCCGGCCATCCGGCGTCCCCTCCGGGTAGTCCTTCGAAGCAGTCGAAGCGCGACCCATCGCGACCGAGCAGGTTCGCTCCGAGGTGATGGTCGGGGTGACCGGCCCGGAGGCGGTCATGATGCTGAAGGTCTCAGCTTCGGTCCAGCCGTGACGACGCAGATAGAGAATGGCTTCGCGGGCTCCGTTGCCGGAAAGCTCCGCCTCGGAACCATCCGGATTGAAGATCCTCAGATTGGCGACGAAGTCGGGATCGTCCGACCTGGAGAGGAGCAGAACTCCGTCGGAACCGATCCCGAAATGCGGATCACAGATCCTCTGGACCCGTTGCTGGTTCAGCTCCCAGGGCAGGTCATCCGCCTCGATGATGACGTAGTCGTTGCCTAGCGCTTGCCACTTTTCGAACTTCATGCGACCCGGGAAGGTACCTGTTCGGCGAGTTCGAGGATTCTTGCCGCGACCTCATGGTCCCCGAGTCCGCTCCGGTCGATCACCTCGACGCCCTCCATTCGGCGCATCCAGGTCATCTGACGCCGCCCGTATCTCCGGTGGAGAGTCACCACCCGTTCAAGGTCCCCGGTCCGGAACTCCTCAAAGCCGATCGCTGCCCTGACCGTTCTTACCGCTCCCGCTTCCAGCGCCCGATCGGCTTCTGCTCCGGCACCCGCCCGGGCCATCGATTCAACTCGTGCCCGGATCCTTTCGACCAGCGATTCGTCATCCTCGACCAGCCCGGCCAGCAGGGCGGGCTGCCGGAGCGAAGCTGTCCAGAGCTCTCCCCCGCCTTCGTGGTCCGGGTGAGGATCGATTCCGGACCGGATCAGTTCGGTGAGCCGGGCGATCCGTTTGCGGTCATTCGGGTGCACCCGCCCGGAAAGTTCGTCCGGCAACTCTGCGTGTACCGCTCCGGGTCCCCGTCGCTCGACTTCTGCTTCGACCTCGCGGCGCAGGTCCGGATCGACCGGCGGCAGCATTTCCAGGTCGGTGAGCGCGGCTCGCAGGTAGAGCCCGGTGCCCCCGACCACGATCGGCCTGCGTCCTGCTTCCAGGGCAGAATCGATCTCCCGGTGCGCGGCCTGGCCGAAACGACCGGCGCTGAACTCCTCGCTGACCGGAACGAATGAGAGCAGGCGGTGCTCCAGTCTTGCCCGGTCTCTTGCCGAAGCGGCCCCGCTGATCACTTCCAGGCCTTCGTAGACCTGGATCGAGTCACAGTTGATCGCGACCGGGTCCTCGCCCAGATCGCGGAGCAGATCGGCCAGCTCCAGGCTGACCCCGGTCTTGCCGATCGCGGTCGGTCCGAAGATTCCGATCAGCGGCGGTCCGTTGTCAGCTGCCGGCCGCAACCGGGGTCTTCCTAGAGCCCGATGCCGCTGAGCAGTCGTTCGGCGCCGGTCAGGGTCTGCGAGGTCGCCGATGTGATCTCGACTTCGACCATCTGCCCCGCTTCCGCAGTTCCCTCGAAGTTGACCGCCTTGTTGTGGCGGGTCCGGCCGCGAATCCTGCTCGGGTCGTTCCGGCTGGGACCTTCGACGAGCACCTCCATGTTGCGTCCGACGAAACGCTGCGACCGTTCTTTCGCCCGTCGCTGGACCGCTTCCACCAGCCGTTCCATCCGCTCGACCTTGACCGGATGGGCGACCTGGTCTTCCATCTCGGCGGCCAGGGTGCCGCGACGCGGCGAGTACACGAAAGTGAACGCACCGTCGTATCCGACTTCCTCGACGACCTCCATGGTCTGCTCGAAGTCGGTCTCGGTCTCACCCGGAAAGCCGACGATGATGTCGGTGGTGATCGCGCAGTCCGGCACCCGTTCGCGAATCATCGCCACCCGGTCCATGTACCTCTCACGAGTGTAGGTGCGGCGCATTCGCTTGAGAACCGGGCTCGAGCCCGACTGCAGCGGAAGGTGGATGTGCTCGCAAAGCGACGGCAGGCTGGCGTGGGCCTCGATCACGTCCTCCCGCATGTCTTTCGGATGCGGGCTGGTGTAGCGGATCCGGTCGATCCCGTCGACCTGATCCATCATGGTCAGGAGATCGGAGAAGCGGATCCGGCTCTCCTTCGGCAGGTCGCGGCCGTATGAGTTGACGTTCTGACCGAGCAGGGTGAGCTCCCTCACGCCGTCGGCAGCCAGGCGCTCCGCCTCGAGCAGAAGTTCCTGCGGATCGCGGCTCTGCTCCCGGCCGCGGGTCGAAGGCACGATGCAGTACGAGCAGACGCAGTTGCAACCCTGGGAAATCTGCAGCCAGCCCTGGAACTGCCGGGCCCGGTGCGCCGGCAGATGTCCGGCGAAGTCCTCGAACTCGAAGTAACCCTGGGCGGTCAACTGGTCGGAATTGAGGAACTCGGCCAGCTTGTGGATCTGGCCGGGGCCGAAGGCGACATCGACGAAGGGGAACCGCCGGAACACCTCGTCCTTGACCGACTGGGCCCAGCAGCCTCCGACTCCGACGATCCGCTCCGGGTCTTCCCGCTTTAGGCGCTTTGCCTCGCCAAGGTGGGAGATGAACCGGTTGTCCGCGTTCTCCCTGATCGAGCAGGTGTTGAAAAGGATCAGGTCAGCTTCTTCGCGCTGGTCGGATTCCGCGTACCCGAGGGAAGTGAGCATCCCCTTCATTCGCTCCGAGTCGTGCTCGTTCATCTGGCACCCGAAGGTGGTGACGTGGAACCGCTTCATCGTCGAACGAGATTACAGCTAGTGGTGAGGGTCCGGCACGGGGATGTTCCTCCCGGTCCGTCGCGCTTCGCGCTCCCCCGAAGGCCCGGGAGCCACATCCCCGTGCCGGACCTGTCCGACGCTGCTGGAGGTCCGACCGAGAAAAGCTTCGAAGGCTAGGTGGCGTCGGCTGTGGTGATGATGCGGATACCGGCGGCTTCGTGCTCTTCTTCGCCGGTCGCTTCGTGGCCCTCTTCGCGTTCGTGGGCCTCTTCGATCGAGAGCTTGACCGCGAAGGTCGTGGTGCCGCCGACCAGTACCAGGGCGACCAGAATCGATCCGATCAGGGCACCACGGCTCGGGAAGTTCTTCACCCGCAGGCCGATGAAGCTGATGATCACTGCGTAGCAGGCGAGTCCGATGCCGAAGGCGAGGAAGGCGGTCTTGATATCCATCGGCGCGAATCCTACCTTCTCTCGCGGATTCCCTGCCGTCTCGACCGGTGCCCCGGCAGGTTCCGGCTACCGGGCGATGCGGGTCGAGCGCAGTTCCCGGATCACGGTGATTCTGACCTGCCCCGGATACTCCATTTCCCGCTCGATCGCAGCCGCTATTTCATGCGAAATCAGCGCTGTTGCGTCATCATCGACCTGCCCCGGATCGACCATCACCCGGATCTCCCTGCCCGCCTGCATCGCGAAGACCTTGGTCACGCCGCCCTGCCTCATCGCGATCTCCTCAAGGTCGCCGAGCCGGGTCACGTACTGCTCGAGCGAGTCGCCACGTGCCCCGGGACGGGCACCGGAGAGCGCGTCCGCGGCCTGCACGATCACCGCTTCGACCGTGACCGGTTCGACCTCGTTGTGATGGGCCTCGATCGCGTGGGTGATCGAATCGACTTCGTCATAGCGCCGGGCCAGCCGGGCACCGACCGCTGCATGCGTACCTTCGACTTCATGGCTGACCGCCTTGCCGATGTCGTGGAGCAGCGCGGCCCGGCGGGCCACTTCGACCGAGGCGCCAAGCTCCGCCGCCATCAGGGCCGCAAGGTTGGAGCACTCGACCAGGTGGTCGAGCACGTTCTGGCTGTAACTGGTGCGAAACCGGAGCCGGCCGAGCAGCCGCACGAGTTCCGGGTGAAGTCCGGTCACCCTCGCTTCGAGCAGCGCCGACTCGGCCGCTTCGATCATCACGTCGTCCACTTTGGCCGAGGCTTCCTCGAATGCGGCTTCGCATGAGGCCGGGTGGATACGACCGTCGGCAATCAGCTTCTCCAGCGTCATCCGGCCGATCTCCCGGCGAACTCCGTCAAAGCAGGAGATCACGACCGTCTCCGGGGTTTCGTCGATGATGATGTCCACTCCGGTCAGGTTCTCGAGGGCCCTGATGTTGCGTCCGTCCTTGCCGATGATCCGGCCCTTCATCTCTTCGTTCGGAAGGTGCAGGGTGTAGGTGTTGGACTCGACCGACTGGGTCGAAGCGAGCCGCTGCATGGCCACCGCGAGGATCCCTCTCGCCCGGCGCTCCGCGTCGAGGCGAGCTTCCTCTTCAATCCTCCGCACGGTCAGTCCGGCCTGATGAGAGGCTTCTTCCTCGACTTCCTTGATCAGGATCTTCTTCGCCTGCGCCCGGCTCAGGCCGGAAACCGCTTCAAGCTCCGTCATTCGGGCCTGATGCGCCACTTCGACCTCCCGCTCTGCCTGGTCAAGTGCCCGCTCACGCTCGTCCGAGATCTCGGCCCGGCGATCAGCCTCGCGAAGGCGGGTCTTCGCCGACTCGAGGTCCCGTAGCGCCCGTTCTTCCATTCGCACGATCTCTTCGCGCCGGGCCCGCAGTTCCGCTTCGGCCGAAAGCAGGTTCTCCCTCGGCGGAGGTGAGTCAAGGTCCGGCGAAGGTGAATCGAACCCGCCGCTGCTGCCGGCCGCCTCGCCGGCTTCCCGGCCGGCAGTCGGGCCGGAACCGTTCACCGCCCCCGAGGGCGTCTCGCTGCCCCCGTTTGTCTCCGGTTTCGTTGACCGGTTCCTCAGCCATGCCGGGATGATCGAGTCGAGCGCCATGCCTTCCTCAAGGGTAGCCGACGCTTCAAGTGGTCCCGGCTGCCTGACCGGGCTGGAACGGACCTTTCCGGCTCAGGCCGCCCGCCCGGCGATCCGGATCGCCGCGTAGGCCTCTTCGGCTTCGTATCCCCGCCTTGCCAGCAGCCCGAGCGCCCGCTGGCGGCCGCGGTCATCGTCGAGTTCGGCACCCTTCTCGATCAGCACCCTCACCGCCCGCTCGACCTCGGATTCGATCCCGCTCGCGGCCAGAGCTTCCTCGACCAGGTACCGGTCCACACCCCGGCGGATCAGTACTTCCCGGATCCGGTCCCGGCCCCATCCGGCAAGTTCCCGCTTGTCGCTGGTGAAAGCGACCGCGTAGGCCCGGTCGTCGATCGCCAGGTTCTCGATCAGAAACCCGATCACCCGCTCGACCTCCTCGCCCTCGACTTCCCGGGCCAGCAGCCACTCCCGCATCTCGGCCTCGGTCCGGGCCTTGCGGCCGAGAGCGGCCAGCGCCTTCGCCAGTACGTCGTCGGCCATCAGCCAGCCGGTCGGGGTCCCAAGCCTGCCCTAGGCCGCCTTCAACTCGGTGTCGCTCCCGGAATCGGCCTTGGCCGTCTCGAGCACCTCGCCGGTCTCGGCATCGACACCCTCGGGTGCGGAGCTCTCGATCGGCGAACCGTCCCGCGAGATGCCGAGACTGCCGAGGATCCGGTCCTCGATCTCCTGGGCGATGTCGGGATTCTCTGCCAGGAACTGCTTCGAGTTGTTGCGGCCCTGGCCCAGCCTGGTCTCGCCATATGAGAAGAAGGAACCGGACTTCTGGACCAGGTCATGTTCGATGCCCAGGTCGATCAGGCTGCCCTCGCGGGAGATGCCGAGGCCGTACTCGATGTCGAACTCGGCCTGCTTGAACGGTGCTGCCACCTTGTTCTTGACCACCTTGACGCGCACCCGGTTGGCGACCGCCTCGGTGCCGTCCTTGAGGGTCTCGATCCGGCGGATGTCAAGCCTCTGCGAGGAGTAGAACTTGAGTGCCCGGCCGCCCGGCTGGGTCTCCGGCGAGCCGAAGGAAACGCCGATCTTCTCGCGGATCTGGTTGGTGAAGAGACAGAGCGTGTTGGCCCGGTTGAGGTTGCCGGCCAGCTTCCTGAGCGCCTGCGACATCAGCCTGGCCTGGAGGCCGACCGTGACGTCCCCCATCTGGCCTTCGAGCTCGGCCCGCGGGGTCAGCGCCGCGACCGAGTCGATCGCCACCACGTCAACCGCACCGGAGCGGGTCAGTACATCGACGATCTCGAGTGCCTGCTCGCCGTAATCGGGCTGTGAAACCAGCAGCTCGTCTGTGTTGACCCCGATCCGCCGGGCGTAAACCGGGTCGATCGCGTGCTCGGCGTCGACGAAGGCGCAGACGCCGCCCCGCTTCTGGGCCTCGGCGATGATGTGGTAGACGAGCGTCGTCTTGCCCGAGGATTCCGGGCCATAGATCTCGACGATCCGGCCACGCGGAATGCCGCCGACACCGAGCGCGATATCCAGTGGCAGGGCCCCGGTCGAGATCGCCTCGACGTTGACTGATGCCTGGTCGCCCAGCTTCATCAGGGAACCGGCACCGAAGTCCTTCTCGATCTGACGCTGGGCCGCCTCGAGAGCGGCGGACCGGGCCTTGGCCTCCTTCTCGGTGGCCGCCGGTGATGCGGTTCCCGATGGCATTCGCCGGATTGATGTTGCTGGCAAGACGATCTATGCCGGATTCATCGACGGCTACACCGAAGCGAACGTCGGCAACACTCCGGGGCCGGGTTATTGGAACGGCCAAGTCACGCCGCAACAGACGGTG
>JAGQUQ010000026.1 GCA_020438425.1 Solirubrobacterales bacterium | reverse complement strand
GTCTGATCAGTCGCATGCGCCGGTCGCGCAAGTGGCCGCCGCATTGGCCGATCCAGTGGAAGATCGCCGCGGTCTCCTCCGGAATCACCTTCGTGATCCTGGTTGCCTTCGGACTCGCGGTCGGCCAGATCACCACCAACCAGCTGCGCGAGAACTACGAGGCCGATACCCGGGCCAAGGTCGATGAGCTCGCGGCCGAGATCCGTGACAAGGACCTGGTCACCCCTGCTTACTTCGGTGACGAGGAGTTCCTGAACAACCTGCTCGCTTCGGTGAACGGTTCCGCCGACCTGACCCTGACCGCGAACCAGATCCGTTACCGGCCACCGAATACGCACGACCTGGGTTCCCCGACCGGACCGGGCATTTCCACTTCGAACGGCTGGCAGATCGCAACCGCGATCGTCACCCATCCCCAGGACCGGAATTACGCGATCGGGCTGGTCCGCTACGGCCGTCCGATGGACCGGCTCGATGCCTCGATCGGCCGGATCTGGATTTCGATCCTCGCCGGCACCCTCGGAGCGACCCTGCTGGCGGCGCTCGGCGGCGTGATCCTCTCCCGCAGGGCCATGCGCCCCGTTTCGACCCTGACCTCCGCAGCGGGACAGATCGCCCGCACCCGGGACCCCGACGTGACCCTCGCCGAACCGGAAGGCGACGACGAGGTGGCGGAACTCACCCGGACCTTCAATGACATGCTCCACGAACTTTCGATCGCCCGATCCGAGAGGGAGCAATCCCTGGAGAGACAGCGGGAGTTCGTCGCTGACGCCTCGCATGAGCTGCGCACGCCACTGACCAGCGTCCTGGCCAACCTGGAGCTGCTCGACGACTCGCTCAGGAAGCCGACCGCCGGCGACGGTCGCGAGTTCCAGATCGAGTCGGTCGAGTCGGCTCTCCGCTCGTCCGAGCGCATGACCCGGCTGGTCGCCGACCTGCAGCTGCTGGCCAAGGCAGACGCCGGGCGGGCCGGCGATCGCGCCAACTGTGACCTGTCCGAGATCGCGGAGAACGTCGCCGACGAGTTGAGGCCGCTCAGCGACAATCACCGGGTCGTGATCGAAGCCACCGAGCCGGTCGTCGTGAACGGCAACGCTGACGAACTTCACCGGGTGATTCTCAACCTGGTCGACAACGCGATCCGCCACACCCCCCGGGGCAGCACGATCACGGTGACCAGCCGGCTCGACGGAAGCACGGCCGAAGTGAGAGTCGAGGACGACGGCCCTGGAATCCCGGAGGAAATGTGGCCTTCGATCTTCGACCGCTTCGTACGACATGACGGTCCCGGCGACCGGGCCAAGGGCAAGGGAACCGGGCTTGGACTCTCAATCGTGAGGGTGATCGCCCGCAGCCACGGAGGAAGCGCCTCGGTCGGCGATTCTCCCCTTGGCGGGGCCCGGTTCGTGGTCCGGATTCCCGCTTCCAGAGCCGCCGAAACGGCTGTTTGAGAATCTCAAAGAAACCGTTAACGAAGCTTTAGGGCCTTTTTAGGGCCCCCGCCTATCTTTGTAGGCGGACGAGACACATGAAGCCGCCGGGGATCTCCCCCAGACTGCCCCGGCGGCTTCACTTCTTCAGAGCAGACCGTTGAGCCACCTCCCTCCCCCCGGCCCAGCGGTCTCTCTGTTTTAAGCGACCCTTTTTCAATTCCAGGACCGGGTTCACGCCCAAGTCTCGGGAGGCGGGTATGAGAGTTGTCTATTTAGACAACTCCGATAGCCACCACCCCCGGGTCGGGATCGGGAAATCACCGAAATCCCGCTTTGCGCCGGTATGCGGCACAAACTGGGATTTCGCGACATGCCAACACCGCCCCACTTCGGCGGGTGGATGCCAGGGGGCGCTCAGACTTCGACTACTACCGGGACCACCATCGGGCGGCGCTTGAGGCGTTTGTGGATGAAGCCGGCGACGGCGTCGTGGAGGTCCTGCTGGACAAGGTCATGGTCCTTTACCTTGGCCTCGGCCGCGCGGTCGAGTGAGTCCTCGATCAGGTCGTGAAGGTCGTCGAGCAACTCGGCGTCCTCGTCGAGGCCCGGAACACCACGCGCGATGATTTCCGGATCGGAGACCACTTCGCCGTCGTCTTCGGCAATCGTGGCGACCACGATCACGATGCCGTCGGCCGAGATCGTGCGCCGGTCCCTCAGGGTGGCGTCGTTCGGGTCCGAGAGTTCGACCCCGTCCACGTAGATCACTCCGCCGGCAGTCTCTTCCGCCAGTTCGGCACCGTCTGCCCCGATCATCAGGGCCTGACCGTTGTGGTTGCGGAAGATGTTCTCGTCCGGCACCCCGACCGACCGGGCCAGTTCGGAATGGAGACGAATGCGCTGGAAGTCGCCATGGACCGGCATCACGAACTTCGGGCGGGTCAGGTTGAGCATCATCTTGATCTCTTCCCGGTAACCGTGGCCGGAGGCGTGGATCGGCGCGTCCTTCGGCGTGATCACGCTGGCCCCGAGTTCGTAGATCCGGTCAATCGTCTCGTTGACCGCCCGCTCGTTGCCGGGCACCGGAGTCGCGGAGAAGACGACGGTGTCGCCCGAGTGAAGCTCGACGTCCCGGTGATCATTGTTTGCCATCCGCCGCAGCGCGGAAAAGGGCTCTCCCTGCGATCCGGTCGAGATCACGACGACCCGTTCGTCCGGAAAATTCTCGATCTCGCGCGGCTGGATCAGCATTCCTTCAGGTGCGTTCGCCATGCCGAGATTCGAAGCGATGTTGAAGTTCTTGCGCATCGACCGGCCGACCAGGGCGACCTTTCGGTCGAGCAGCTCGGCCGCGTCGATCACCTGCTGGACCCGGTGGATGTTCGATGCGAAAGAGGTGACGATTATCCGGCCTTCGCAGCGCGAGAAGGTGTCGAAGAGTGCCGGACCGACGCTTGATTCGGAGGGCGAAACGCCAGGGCGGTCGGCGTTGGTCGAGTCGCCGCAGAGCAGCAGCAGCCCCTCGTCGCCGAGCGCCGCGAGCCGGGCGACATCGGCGGGTCGACCATCGACCGGGGTCTGGTCGAACTTGTAGTCGCCGGTCATGAAGATCCTGCCCAGATCGGTGCCGATGATCACGCCCCGCATGTCGGGAATCGAGTGCGATAGGTGGACCAGCTCGATCTCGAACGGCCCGGCCTGCACGGCCTGTCCGGCCGGAAGCTCGGTCAGTGGCGCCGCCCCGAGCTTGTGCTCATCCAGCTTCGACCGGACCATGCCGACGGTCAGCATGCCGCCGTAGATCACCTTCGGGAAGCCGATCTCCCTGAGGACATAGGGAAGCGCCCCGACATGGTCCTCGTGGCCGTGAGTCAGGACGATCGCTTCGATGTCATCGGCCCGGTCCCGCAGGTAGTCGAAATCCGGGAGAACGAGGTCGATCCCGAGCATGTCCGGGGTCGGGAACATCAGGCCGGTGTCGATCACCACGATCTTGCCGCGGTACTCGATCACCATCATGTTCTTGCCGATCTCCCCCAGACCACCCAGGGGAAGCAGCTTGATCCGGTCCTTGCTCATGCCGCGGGCACTCCGGCCTCGGCGAGAAGTTCCTCAATCGCATCACGCTCCTGAGCGGTCGGCTCGACCATCGGCAGGCGCATGGTCGGCGGCAACAGCCCCCGGCTGGCCAGGGCGGCCTTGACCGGGATCGGGTTGACGACCACGCCCATCGCCTCGTAGAGCGGCTGAAGCTGGTTGTCGAGTGCCTCGGCTTCATCGTGGCGACCTTCCTGCCAGAGGTCCCAGATCGTCCGCATCCGGCCATTGTCGAGATGGGAAGCAACGAGGATGCCTCCCGCTCCACCGAACTTCAGGGTCGGCAGGAAAGTTCCGTCGTTGCCAGCGAGAATGTCGAGTCCTTCGATCGGGCCGAGATCGTCGTCGTTGGCCTGCTTGACCGCCTTGACTTCTTCGATCTGCGCCAGTTCTGCCAGGAAATCCGGCGGCATGTTGACCCCGGTCCGGGCAGGAATGTTGTAGGCGACCAGCGGGAACCCGGGATTGGCCCCGGCGATCGCCTCGAAATGGCCCCTGATGCCCGCCTGGTTGGGGCGGTTGTAATAGGGAGTCACGATCAACCCGCCGTCGGCTCCGGCTTCGGCTCCCATTGCCGTCAGTCGAACCGAGTGCGGTGTGTCGTTCGAACCGGTTCCGAGGATCAGCGGGATCTCGTCGCCGACTTCTTCCCTGACGCCTTTGAGCAGGGCGACCTTCTCGTCGTCCTCGAGCGTGGGCGATTCACCGGTGGTGCCGGCAACGACGAGACCGTGAGAGCCATTCTCGATCAGGTATGCCGCAAGCTTTCGAGTCGAGTCGACGTCGAGCTCTCCGTCGGGCCGGAAAGCGGTGGCCAGAGCCGTAATTACACCGCGAAATTCACTCACGCAAGGCAGCCTATTCGAGAACTCCCGGAGCCCGACGCTCGATCCACGGGTGAGCGCGCTCGAGTTCGGCCGCAAGCCGGATCAGGACATCCTCTCCCCACATCGGGGCAACGAACTGGATGCCGATCGGCAGGCCTTCTTCACTCATCTCCAGGGGCAGCGATATCGCCGGCTGGCCGGTCGCGTTGAAGATGCCGGTGAAGGTCGCGATCTCGCGGGCCTTCAGCATCGCGTCCATCGGGTCCGGACCGTTCTGGTCGAAATGTCCGAGCTTTGGCGGCAAGGTGGCCAGGGTCGGCGTCATGATCAGGTCGAACTGACCGTCGATCATCACCCCGGCAACCAGACGGCCGATCAGTTGATGCTGGGCAACCGCCGAAAGGTAGGCGGCCCCACCCTCGGTCCGGCCCTTTTCGATCAATGCCCAGGTCAGCGGTTCAACGTCCTCGCTGGTCAGCGGGCGGCCGATGATCAGGCTGAGGGTGTCAGCGGTCTGGCTCATGCCGGCCGCCCAGCGGGTGATGAAGGTCTGGTAGAGCGATTCCGGCTCGCCGGCCGCCGGCAGCTCGAACTCGGTGACTTCGTGACCGAGATCTTCCAGCTTCTTCGCCGATTCCCGCGCCGCTTCGATAACCGCGGGCTGAAGCGTGTCGCCGGTCAGGGACTCGGTGAGCAAGGCGATCTTCAGTGGTTGATTTTCGGCCTTCAATTCGTCCGAGTACGGGCGGGCCGGGGCCGGGCAGCCGTAGGGATCACCCGGTGCGGGTCCGTGGACCCAGTCGAGCATCGTCGCGACGTCGCGAACCGAGTGGGCGACCACGAGTTCCGTCGTCAGGCCGGACATCGAGTCGCCCATCACCGGGGCCTGGGAGATCCTGGCCCGGGTTGCCTTGAGGCCGACCAGCCCGCACTCACTGGCCGGAATGCGGATCGATCCGCCACCGTCCGAAGCGTGAGCCATCGGCACGATGCCGGCCGCCACGGCGGCGGCGGAGCCGCCGGAAGAACCGCCGCTGGATCGGGTCGTATCCCAGGGATTCTTCGTCGGACCGTCGTTCAGGACCGGTTCGGTAGTTGGCAGAATGCCGAGCTCGGGGGTCGCCGTGCGCCCCAGGGTGACCAGACCCGCGTCACGGAAGCGGGAACCGAGATGGGTGTCGTACGGCATCGTCATGCCGATCTCTTTCAGGACCCGGTTGCCCATGTGCATCGGCTGTCCGGCCAGACCGGCACCGAGGTCCTTGAACAGGAACGGGACACCCCTGAAGGGGCCGTCCGCAAGCTCACCGGCCGCAGCCTCGGTCGCTTCTTCGTAGAGCGGCGAACAGATCGCGTTCAGCTCGGGATTGGCCTTCTCGGCCCTTTCGATCGCCCCGGCCACGAGTTCCTGAGGTGAAACCTCGCCCCTGGCGACGAGTTCGGCCTGGGCGGTTGCGTCGAGAGCTACGACTTCATCACTCATCAAGCAGTTTTTCCAATCCGACCGTGAACCGGTCTTCGAGTTGACCTACCTTGCGTACCGAGAGCACCACTCCGGGCATGAACGAGGAACGATCGATGCTGTCGTGGCGGATCGAGAGGGTCTGGCCGGTGCCGCCGAAAAGAACTTCCTGATGGGCAACCAGTCCCGGCAGTCGGACCGAGTGAATCGGTTCGTGAACATGCCCCCCTGCGGCGGTGATCAGCTCCTCGGTCCGCTTTGCCGTGCCCGAAGGAGCATCGAGCTTCCGGTCGTGGTGGAGCTCGATGATCTCGCATTCCGGCATGTGTCGGGCGGCCTTCTGCGAAAGCTCCATCAGCAGGACCGCACCGATTGCGAAGTTGGGCGCGACGAAACAGTTTGCCCCGGTTCCAGAGTTCTCGGCCGCGTCCTTCAGGCGCCCCAGGTCAAATCCGGTCGCACCGACGACCACGTGGACTCCAGCCTCGAGACAGGCGATCGAGTTGGCAAGCGAGGTGTCCGGAGTGGTGAACTCGACGACCACGTCCACGTCGCCGAGAATTTCACCGAGCTCGGTACCAAGAGCCGGATCGGCCTTGCCGGCCAGCTCCATCCCCTCGGCCTCCTCGACCGCGCCGCAGACGGTGGCGCCCATCCGGCCGGCCGCACCGGCAACTCCGACCCGGATCATGCCGCGAGCGCCCCGCTGACCGGCTGAATCGCCGAGCGGAAGCGGTCTTCGTCACGACCGACCGCAGCGGCCGAGAGACGCTCCTCGGCGTAAAGCTCTGCGGCCAGGTCCGAAACATCCTCCACGGTCACAGCATCAACCCTCGCCAGCATCTCGTCAAGGTCGAGCAGTGGTATGTCATGAAGGGTGGCCCGGGCGATTCGCGCCATGCGGGCCGCGGTCGATTCACCGGAAAGCACAAGCCTGCCCTTCACATGCTCCTTGGCCCGGGCGAGCTCGTCGGCGGTGACCGGTTCGCACTGGATCCGCTTCAGCTCTGCTCCGATCACTTCGCAGGCCTCTTCGACGTTGTCCTCCCTGGTCCCGACGTAGGTTGCGACGACCCCGGTGTCGGTGAACTGCTCCGAGTAGGTGCCAACCGAGTAGGCGAGGCCCCGCTTTTCCCGCACTTCGATGAAGAGCCGGGAGGAGCTGGAACCGCCGAGGATCGAGTCCAGCACGGCCAGCACGAACCGGCGCTCGTCTGCCCGGTTGATTCCGGGCGCGCCGATGCAGACGTGGTACTGCTCGGTGTCCTTGACCGCGAACTCGAGCCGACCGGTGCCGGCAGGCTGCTCGGGGATGAGCGTCTGCTCACCGCTTCCCGAGCCGGGCTTCAGGGCCTCGGCCAGGGAAAGGATCTGATCGTGGTCGACGTTGCCAGCGGCCGCGACGACGATGTTGCCGGCCGAGTACCGGGCCTGGTGATAGGTGGCAATGTCGGGCACGGGAATGCCGGAAATCACTTCCGAGCGGCCAAGGATCCGGCGACCCAGCGGAGTGTCCCCGAAGATCGCGTCGGCGAGGTAGTCATGAACCCGGTCCGAGGGCTCGTCCTCGTACATCGCGATTTCCTCGAGCACGACATCCCGCTCCGAGTCGATGTCGGGGAAAGTCGATTCGAGCAGCATCTCGCCGAGCAGCGAGAAGACGTCGGACGTGTGCTCGTCGAGGAAGCGGGCGTGAAGATGGGTGGTCTCCTTGCCCGTTGCCGCGTTGAACGAGGCACCCAGACCGTCAAACCGTTCGGAGATCTCGATCGCCGAGTAGTTCGGGGTGCCCTTGAAGAGCAGATGCTCCAGAAAATGAGAGACCCCCGCCTGGGCGAGGGTCTCGTCACGTGAACCTGTTCTTACCCAGAGGCCGAGGGCGACCGAGCGCACCGAGGGGACTTCCTCGGTGATCACCCGGACGCCGGCGGCGGTCTCTGAAAGGCGCGGTTCGTCAGTGCTCATGCGGCGCTGGGAATCCGAGGCGGCCTAGCGGCGGTCCCGGTCGCCACGATCGCGACGGCGGCGTCCGCCATCACGGTCACCGCCACGGCCGCCGCGGTCGCCACCGCGTCCGCCGCCGCCACCGCTGGAAGCGAGGGCTGCGATTTCTTCGGGGCTCTTGCCGGCAATCGCCGGGTCGTCGGTCATGCGCAGACCGATCCGTCCGCGCTCGCGATCAACTTCGGCCACGGTGACGTCGATCTCCTGGCCCTGCTCGAGGACCTCTTCGACCGTCTCGACCCGGCCACCGGGCTTGACGTTCGAGATGTGGAGCAGACCGTCAGTGCCCTTGGTCAGCTCGACGAAGGCACCGAAGGTGGTCGTCTTCACGACCTTGGCACCGGTGTAGCGGTCACCGACTTCGGCTTCCTTGGTCATCGACTGGATGCGGGCGACCGCATCCTCGACCTGGGTGCCGGTCGGGGCGTAGATCCGAATCGTGCCGTCGTCCTCGACGTCGATCTCGGCCTCGAATTCCTCGCAGAGACCGCGGATGGTTTCGCCACCCTTGCCGATCACGGCGCCGATCTTCTCCTGGTCGATCTTGATCGACTCGATGCGGGGCGCATGCGGCGAAAGCTGCTCGCGCGGACCGTCAATCGCTTCGGCCATCTTGCCGAGGATGAAGAGGCGACCCTTGCGGGCCTGCTCGAGGGCGTCGGTCAGGATCTCGAAGGTGACTCCGGTGATCTTGATGTCCATCTGGAGGGCGTTGATGCCGTCCGCGGTACCGGCGACCTTGAAGTCCATGTCACCGAGGTGATCTTCCACACCGGCGATGTCGGTCAGGACGATGTAGTCGTCGCCTTCCTTGATCAGACCCATGGCGACACCGGCGACCGGAGCGGTGACCGGAATGCCGGCAGCCTGCATGGCCATTGAGGAGGCGCAGACCGAACCCATCGACGAGGAGCCGTTCGACTCCAGCGTCTCGGAAACGGCGCGGATCACGTAGGGGAACTCTTCCTGGTCCGGGACCGAGGGAGCGAGCGCCCGCTCGGCGAGAGCGCCGTGACCGATGTCGCGGCGCTTCGGGCCACGCATGAAGCCGGCCTCGCCCACCGAGAACGGCGGGAAGTTGTAGTGGTGCCAGAAGGTCTTGGTCGTTTCCAGACCGAGACCGTCGACCCGCATGTCCATCCGGGTGGTGCCGAGTGACACGTTGCCGAGGACCTGGGTCTCGCCACGGGTGAAGAGGGCAGAACCGTGAACGCGGGGCGAGATGTCCACCTCGCACTCGATCGGCCGGATCTCGTCCTGGGCGCGACCGTCGGGGCGCTTCTTGTCGACGGCGATGGCCTTGCGGATCGTGTCCTTCTCGATCGCGTCAAAGGCCGTTCCGACCTCCGACTTGCGGACGATCAGCTCGGTGTCGTCGGCGATGCCGGCGGTGTACTGCTCGATCACGGCTTCCTTGACCTGGCCGATCGCTTCGTAGCGCTCGAGCTTGCCGGTCGTGGCGATCGCGTCGACCAGGGCCTGGCCATGCGAGCCGCGGATTTCGGAGAGCAGGCTCTCGTCGATGCTCGGCTCTTCGATGACCAGCTTCTCCTTGCCGATCTTCTGGCGGAGATCCTCGATCGTTGCGGTGATCTTCTTGATTTCGCCGTGCGCGATGTCGAGCGCATCGAGGATGTCGGCCTCGGTGACGCCGTTGGCGCCGGCTTCGACCATCAGGATGGCCTCGTCGGTGCCGGCGACGATCAGGTCGAGGTCGAGCTCGGGCTGGTCGGCTTCATCGGGGTTGACCACGAAGTCGCCACCGAGCTTGCCGATGCGGACCGCACCGACGTGCTTGGCAACAGGAATTTCGGAGATCGCCAGGGCGGCGGAGGCGCCGTTCATGGCGAGGATGTCGTAGGGATGCTCCTGGTCGACCGACATCGGGATGGTCACGAGCTGCGTCTCGTAGTGCCAGCCCTTGGGGAAGAGCGGACGGATCGGACGGTCGATCATGCGGGCGGTCAGGGTTGCCTTCTCGCCGGCGCGGCCTTCACGACGGAAGAACGAGCCGGGGATCTTGCCCGCGGCGTACATGCGCTCTTCAACATCGACGGTCAGGGGCAGGAAGTCAACGTCGCGAAGTCCACCCATGGTGGCTGTGGAGAGGACCATGGTGTCGCCGCTTCGGACGATTACGGCACCGCTGGCCTGCTTGGCGATCTTGCCGGTCTCGAAGGAGATATCGGCGTCGCCGACTCGCACTTCGACGCGAGTCGTTTCGAAAATACTCATTGGGATATTTGTTTTTCCTCCGGCTGCCCGGTTGGCAGCCATCTGTTTAGAACTGTCGTTCCTTATCCCCACAAGGGTACAGGGCCAGCCCCAAAGCCGGGTTTCACCCCGCAAAATGCGGGAATCGGGTGGCCAGCGGATAGAGCCCGCCCATCCATCCTTTAGTTCTGTGGGCGGGCGGGTTTCGGTTGCCATCCGGCGAAGACCGGATGGCGTGCAGTTAAGCCCTGATGGCTTCGACGATCAGGTCGGGGCCAGGGATGTCGAGTGGGGTTTCCGTCTCGTGGACCCACTCCACCACGCCGTCCGGTCCGATCAGGACCAGGGAGCGGTTCGAGTGACCGGCCTGGCCGAGGTAGGCGCCGTAGGCCTCGGCAACGGCGCCTTTCGGTTCGAAGTCGGCCAGCAGCGAGGTCTCGATGCCGAGCTGGTCGCGGAAGGCCTTGTGGGCGAAGGCGGAATCGACGCTGACCCCGAGCATGGTCACGCCGGCTTCATCGAGGTCGGACTGGATGTCCTTGTAGAGCGCGAGCTGGTCCGAGCAGACCGGGCTGAAGTCGAGCGGGTAGAAAGCGAGCAGCACCCGGCGGCCGGCGAAATCCGACAGTGAAACTTCCTGACCGGCGTGGTCAGGCAGGGTGAAATCGGGAGCCTTGGCCCCGACTTCGATCAATGGCGCAGGCCGAGATCGGCGACGAGGGCGCGGTAGCGCTCGACGTCGGTCCGCTCGAGGTAGCGCAGAAGGCGACGGCGCTTGCCGACCATCATCAGCAGGCCGCGGCGGGAGTGGTGATCCTTGCCGTGCTCGCGCAGGTGGCCGGTCAGATCGTTGATGCGTTCGGTAAGCAGGGCCACCTGGACTTCGGTCGAGCCGGTATCGCCCTCGGACTTGCCGTACTTGCTGATCAGTTCGGCCTTGTTTTCTTTGGTCAGTGTCATTTCTTCTTCAAAAATCCTTGGTTTCGGGTCACGGGCGGACCCGTTCACGGCCGATGGAAGCTAGCACAGACGGCCCTTGTCTTCTCTACGTCCCGTTTCATCTCGGCGATCAGGTCATCCGCCGAGTCGAACCGTTTCTCTCCCCGCAGCCGTTCCACGAACGCGACCCGGAGCACCTTGCCATAGAGATCGACGTCCTCATCCAGGATGTGGGTCTCGATCAGGACACCCCGGCCGGTATCGAAAGTCGGTCGAACCCCGATGTTGACGGCGGCCGGGAGTCCGTTGGCGAAGGCCGCATAGACCCCGTGACCGGGATGCACGAAGCGGTCGTCAGGCACGATATTCGCAGTCGGAAAGCCAAGTTCCCGCCCTCTCTGGTCCCCGGTCACGACTTCCCCTTCGACCATGAACGGAACCCCGAGACAACGCCTCGCCGGTTCCATCTCTCCGGCGGCAACCAGGGCCCGGATCCGGGTGGAAGAAACAGCTTCCCCGTCGACCTCGACCAGTTGCTCGACCCTGGTCTGGAACTCGGACCGGCCAGCCAGCATCTCCGGGGTGCCTTTCGCCTTCTGTCCGAAGCGGAAGTTGTCCCCGACCGAAACCTGTTCGGCTCCGAGCCTGGCGATCAGGATCTCCTCGATGAACTGCTCGGCCGTGATCTTTGTGAAGGACTCGTCGAAGGGAATCACGATCATCTCTTCGACCCCGAGCCCGTCAAGCACGTCCCGTTTGACGTCAAACGGCATCAGCAGCTTGGGGGCGGCGGCGGGATGAAGGATCTCGAGCGGATGGGGCTCGAATGTGAGCACGGTGTCGGCACCCTTGATCACGGCCCGGTGGCCGACGTGGATGCCGTCGAAGGTTCCGATCGCGATCTTTCGCGGCCGAAACTCGGCTTCTCGGAGGGGAGTTACCTTGATCACGACGCGGGCTCCAGGACCACTTCGGGCCGGAGGGCTTCTTCTTCGAGACGGGCCACGGCAATCAGGTTATCCGCGTGGACCAGGGTGAAACTGCCCGGGTCCCCCGCCTGAACCGAGGCTGGCAGTTCCACCGTGTCCGCAGCCACCCGCTGTCCGTAGCCGATCGCCCGGGCCTGCCCCTCGTCAATCTCGACCCTGGGCAGGAAGGAAAGGGCTGTGAGCGGAGGCAGCACCTTGCCCTCGAGAGAGAGGTCGAGCGGCCCGACCGCGGTCCGCCTGAGTGCCGAGCAGTAGGCGTCCCCCAGCGTCTCCACCAGGGTGCGGACGTAGGTGCCGGAGCTGACTTCGACTTCGAAAGTCACCTCCTGGCCCGTCTGAAGCTGGCCCTGCGGAGGATCGAGCAATTTCGATCTGTAGACCTCGACCTCACGGACCGGCCGGTCCTCGCTCTGCTCGCCCCGGTGAGCCCGTTTGTAGAGCCGTTCCCCCTCCACCTTGACCGCGGAAGTCATGGGAACCATCTGCTCGATCCTCCCGACCGGGAGTTCAAGTGATTCCGGCAGAACCCCCGTCTCGGTCAACTCTCCGTCCGGGTCACCGGTGGTCGACTTCCAGCCCAGCCTTGCCGTCGCCTCGTAGGTCTTTGGCAGCTCCAGCAGGTAGCGCTGGAGCCGGGTCGCCCGGCCCAGAAGAATGGTCAGGACCCCGGTGGCGAACGGGTCGAGGGTGCCGGCATGGCCGACCTTCCCCCCGCGCTCGCGGCGGACTCTGTAGACCACGTCATGGGAAGTGACCCCGGCCGGCTTGTCGACCACCAGAACCCCGGTTTCAGCTTCGGCGGACAGGTCCCGCACCGGACCTACCCGGGGAGCGGCTGTTCGCCGAGACCGGAGCAGATCTCCGCGACGATCTCCGGGAACTCGAGCTCGGTCGAACATCCGGCGGCCCGGACGTGACCTCCGCCACCGAAACTGCGGGCGAGGATCGAGACGTCGGTGTGGTCGTCTCCTGCCCGGAGGCTGATCTTGCGGGCGGCCCTTCCGCGGCTCACCTGGTCGCGGATCACGGCTGCCACCCGGATCCCGTCGACCGCGCGGAGGTTGTCGATGATTCCTTCGGTCATCTCCTCGCCGGCACCGGTTTCCTCGTAATCCCGATCCGTGATGTAGCTGACGATCAGGGCTCCGTCGCAGTGGATCTCGAGGTTGTCGAGGGCCCGGCTCAGCAGTTGGAGCTTCTCGATCGGGACGCTTTCGTAGAGCCGACGGTTGACGTCGTCGACGTCCACCCCGGCCTCGATCAGGTCGGCGGCGACCCGGTGGGTCCGGGCATCGGTTGCCTCGTACATGAACTTGCCAGTGTCAGTGACGATGCCGATGTAGAGAGCGCGAGCCATCGCCGGACTGACCTTCACATCGAGCTGCACGGAAAGCCCGTAGATGATTTCGGCGGTACAGGAGGCTCCCGCATCGACGAAATTGAGGTCACCGAACTCGGTGTTGTCGTGATGGTGGTCGATGTTGACCACGAGCTTGCCGCCGTCGCGGAGAAAATCGACTGGCATGCGGTCGATGTTCCCGCAGTCGAGGAAGACCACTACCCGGTCCCGGATGTCGGCCGGAGATTCATGGAACACGCCCTCCAGCGGCAGGTGCCGGTACTCGATCGGCAGCGGGAATTCCTTGGCGGCAAGGAACATGACGGAGTCCTTGCCGAGGCTCTCGAGCATGTGGTGCATGCCAAGCAGCGAGCCGAGCGCGTCGCCATCCGGGCCTTCGTGAGTGGTCAGAAGGAACTTCTGCTCGTCCCGGATCAGGGAGGCGATCTCGCCGAGGTCTCCCTTGACGACCTTCTTGCTGGCCGCTGCCGGATTCACCCGGACTCACCCTGTCCGGCGGCTTCGCCCTCGGCCAGGAGCGCGTCGATTCTCATCCCGGACTCGATCGAGTCGTCGTACTCGAAGACCAGGGCCGGCGTGTGCTTCATCCGGGTCTCGGCCGCCACCTTGCCCTGGAGCAAGCTGTGGGCACGCTTCAGACCCTTCAGCGCTTCCGCCTTGGCCTGATCGTCGCCCAGCACAGTGAAGTAGACCTTGGCGTGACGCAGATCCGGGGTGGTGTCAACCGAAGTGACGGTGGCCATCTCCAGTCGAGGATCGCTCAGGTCGTTGGTGATTGCGTCGGAAATCACCTGACGAAGTACTTCATTCACCCTGCGCATCCGCGCCTTCGACAATTCGGTACCGCCTAGTTGAGGGTCTGTTCGACCTGACGGGTCGAGAAGAACTCGAGCACGTCTCCGACCTTCACGTCGGCGTACCCGTCCAGGACGATGCCGCAGTCCTGGCCTTCATCGACAGTCTGGACAGAATCCTTGAACCGGCGCAGCGAATCGAGCTGACCGGTCCAGATAACTGTCCCCTCCCTGATGAGCCGCACCGAAGCGTCCCGCTGGACCCTCCCGTCGGTGACGACACAACCGGCGATACGCCCGACCTTGGAGGCCTTGAAGACTTCCTTGACCTCTGCTTCGCCGACCGAATCCTCGACCTCGACCGTGTCGAGCATGCCTTCCATGGCGGCTCTCAGATCCTCGGTGATCTTGTAGATCACCGAGTAGGTGCGGACATCCACACCCTCGGCCTGGGCGGCCTTGCGGGCGTCGGCCAGAGGCCGCACGTTGAAGCCGATGATGATCGCGTTCGAAGCCGATGCCAGCATCACGTCGGATTCGGAGATACCGCCGGTCTGGGCGCGAATGATGTTGATCGCAACCTGCTCCTGCGGAACCTTGGCGATTTCGTCCTGAAGCGCCTCGAGCGAACCGGCAACGTCGCTCTTGAGGACGATGTTCAGTTCCTTGAGGTCGCCGGTCTGGGCCCTGGCAAAGATCTCCTCGAGGGTGACCTTTCGGGCAGAACGCCTGGCGATCGTCTCGGCCTTGAGCCGGTTGAGCCTCTCCTGGGCCATCTGCCGGGCCCGACGGTCGTTTTCGACCACGGTCACGAACTCGCCGGCTTCACAAACGCCGTCGAATCCGAGAACTTCCACCGGCATCCCGGGGGTGGCTTCATCGACCTTCGCCCCGAGGTAGTCGTGCATCGCCCGGACCTTGCCCCAGACCGCACCGGCCACGACGGAATCCCCGACCCGGAGAGTTCCCCGGTTGACCAGAACGCTGACCACCGGACCACGGCCCGGATCGAGCTTCGACTCGATCACCGATCCCGACGCAGGTGCGTCCGGGTTGGCCGCAAGCTCTTCCAGCTCGGTGACCAGGATGATCATGTCGAGCAGGTTGTCGAGCCCCTCGTTGGTCTTCGCGGAGACGTTGCAGTAGATCGTGTCCCCGCCCCAGTCTTCGGGGCTGAGTCCGTCCGCGGCGAGGTCGGTGCGGATCCGGTCCGGATTGGCACCTTCCTTGTCGATCTTGTTGACCGCGATCAGGATCGGCACGTCCGCGGCACGGGCATGGTCGATCGCTTCGCGGGTCTGAGGCATCACGCCGTCATCGGCTGCGACGACGATCACCGCCACATCGGTCACCTGGGCTCCGCGGGCACGCATGGCCGTGAAGGCTTCGTGGCCCGGCGTGTCGAGGAAGGTGATCGTGTGGTCATCGTGATGGACCTGGTAGGCGCCGATGTGCTGGGTGATGCCACCCGCTTCTCCGGCGGCTACCTCGGTTTCGCGGATCGCGTCGAGCAACGAGGTCTTGCCGTGATCGACGTGACCCATGATCGTGACCACGGGTGGCCGGTCGACCAGTTCTTCGTCGCTGTCTTCGAAATCGGGGGCAGAGACCTCCTCTTCGGCGGCCGAGACGATCTCGATCTTGCGGTCGTACTCGTCAGCGATCGCCTTCACCGAATCGTCGGTGAGGGTCTGGGTGAGAGTCGCCATCTCCCCCATCGTCATCAGCTTCTTGATCAGGTCGGCGGCACTCAGGTCCAGCAGTTCAGCCAGGTCCCGGACGGTGACGCCGCTGTTGATCTTGGTTGCCTGCGGCTCGTCCGGATCGACCTGTACGGGCTCCGGCTCTTCGAGCAGCGGCCGACGGCGGCGTCCGCCGCGTCGACGTGGCGGACGCTGGGGCGGGGGTCCCCCGCCCTGCTCGCGACGCGACGCCTGGGAATCGATTACCACCCGGCGGCGCTTTTTGCCGGCGGCTCCGCCGGCAGTGCCGCCCGGGGCGGCCGAACCCGATGCCGGCGCCGCGGGCGTCGATCCGGCCGGCTTGCTGTCGGTCCGGACCGGCTTGTTCGAGGCGGGCGCGGGCTTGGCCGCTGGCTTGCCTTCGGCTGCCGGCTTGGCAGCAGCCTTCGGTGCCGCCGCAGGCTTTGCGGCAGGAGCGGCCTTGGCCTCGGCTTTCGGCTTTGCGGCAGGCTTTGCTTCAGCCTTGGGCTTGGCCTCGGCCTTCGGCTTTGCAGCAGGCTTGGCTTCCGCCTTCGGAGTTGCCGCAGCCTTCGGCTTGGCTTCCTTCTTGCCGCCGAGGCTCGCCAGCGCCTTCTTCGCGTCGGCTTCCTCGACGTTGGAGGCAGCCGCCTTGACTTCGACTCCGGCAGCCTGAAGCGCAGCGAGCAGATCCTTGCTCGCTACTCCGGCTTCCTTCGCGATTTCGTGGACGCGCCTCTTGCTCACTCGGCCTCGCCTTCTGCCGCCTCAGCTTCTTCCTCGGCCTCTTCGGCTTCGTCGATCGCCTCCGGGGCAACCTCGGCTTCTTCTTCGGCTTCGGTCTCCGCGGCTTCGGCTTCTTCGAGCTCGGCTTCGGCTTCTACTTCTTCTGCCGCGGCCAGCTCTTCGCCGGCTTCTTCCTCGGCAGCCACCTCTTCGGCCACCTCTTCCTCGCCTTCCACCGGCTCGACGAAATCCGTCTCGGCAGCAGAAACGAGAGCACCTACGGCGGCATCATCAGCTTCCGGGTCGGCCAGGACGGCGATGTCTTCGTCACTGAGACTGGCCAGCACGCCGACGTGACTTGTCGAGAAGCGAGAAAGGGCCTGGTGCTGCGGGAGCTGGCAGTAGGTCGATCCCCCAACCGCAGCGTTCGGGCAGCGGCGCCCGCTGGAGAGCACCGCCATGCAGCGCCCGTCGAACTCTTCTTCGCCCTCGTACTCGTGCTCGCTCTCTTCGCGGGCGAACTCGCTCTCGGACTTGATGTCGACCCGCCAGCCGGTCAGGCGGGCGGCGAGACGGGCGTTTTGACCGTCACGGCCGATCGCCAGCGAGAGCTGGTCGTCGGGCACGACAACGGTGGCCTGCATCTCCTCGTCGTCGACCAGAACCTCGCGGACCCGGGCCGGCGAGAGCGCCTTGGCGACGAAGCGGGCCGGTTCCTCGTTGTACGGAATGATGTCGATCTTCTCGCCACGCAGTTCGGAAACGACCATGCGGACGCGCGATCCACGCGGACCGACGCAGGCGCCGACCGGATCGACACCGTCGGCATGAGAAACGACGGCGATCTTCGAACGGTAGCCAGGCTCTCTGGCGACCCCGACGATCTCGACCAGCTTGTCGGCGATCTCGGGAACTTCAAGTTCGAACAGACCCTTGATCAGTTCGGGACTGCGGCGGGAAACGACGATGCTCGGGCCCTTGGTTGACTCGGAGACGTCGGTGATCACGGCCTTGACCCGCATCCCGTGGTCGTAGCGCTCGCTGTAAACCTGTTCGGACTTGGGCAGCAGGGCCTCGACCCGCTCCCGCAGCTGGACCAGCGTGTAGCGCTTGTCCGACTGCTGGATCAGACCGGTGATCAGCTCTCCGACCCGGTCGCGGTACTCCTCGTACATCATCTGCCGCTCGGCCTCGCGGATCCGCTGGTAGATCACCTGCTTGGCGGTCTGGGCGGCGATCCGGCCAAAGTCGTCGGGAGTGACGTCCCTGGTTTCGATCTGGTCGGCGTACGGCTCGAGGACCTCGGGATCGATCTCGGGATCCTCTGGCTCGTTGTACTCCCCGGTCTCGGGGTTGATGGTGCGCTCCTGCTCGGCGGCGGCTTCCTCGAGCAGCTTCTCCTCGAGTTCGGCGGGCAGGATCAACTCGAAGACGCGGAAATCTCCGGTCTCGTGGTCGAGATCGACACGCGCGTACTTGGCCGACCCGGGGCTCTTGCGGTAGGCGGAAAGCAGCGCGTCCTCAAGCGCATCCATAAGGGTGTCGGCGGCGATTCCCTTTTCCTGTTCGAGGACTCGAACTGCGTCGACGATCTCTTGGGTCACTTTGCTGCTCCTTGTGGGATTTCTGGCACGAGGTGCGAGCGTTCGATGCTCGCGAAAGGTATTTCGAAATTCTGGCCGTCCGATTCAAGGACGACTTCGCCTTCCCGCGCCTCGACGATGGTTCCGGTGAAGTTCCTGCGCCCCTCGAACGGCTCCGTGGTCGTCACCTTTGCCCGGCGACCCGAGAATCGCTCGAAATGACCGGGCTTGGTCAAGGGCCTTTCGGGTCCGGGCGAGGACACCTCAAGCGAGTGGTCGACCAGCACGTCCTGAAGCCCGGAAGTCACTTTCTGACAGAGCTCGAGGGTGACGCCGTCCGGGTGGTCGATGAAGAGACGCAGGCCGTCTCCTCCGGCGCTTTCCAGCGCCAGAAACTCGATCTGCCGATCGATGCCATCTAGGCGGTTCTCGATTTCCTGGGGGGTGGGATTCATGGGTGATATTCCGGCCTGAGGGCCAAAAAAAAGCGGGCGAGGCCCACTTTTCGACACAGCTTGAAGGGGAAAAGCAGACACAAGTATAGCCCGTGCATGTGGCGGAGCCAAGTGCGCCGCAAAAGGCAGGCGGCAAGAACTCAGGTCTCGAGCAGGAGAGTGACCGGACCGTCGTTGACCAGTTTGACTTTCATGTCCGCACCGAAGATTCCCCGGCTGGCGCCCAGCTTCTCGCAGACCAGGTCATACAGACGTTCGGCTGCCTCGCCCCCGGCGGCGTCGATCCAGCTCGGGCGGTTCCCCTTGCCGGTATCGCCGTAAAGGGTGAACTGGCTGATGCAGAGAATCTCGCGATCACCGGCAGGCTCGTTCATGCGGCCGGTTTCGTCGTTGAACATCCGGAGCTTCAGGAGCCTGGCGGCGAGTTTTTCGGCTTCCGCTTCGGTGTCTCCCTTCTTTACCCCGAGCAGAACCAGCATTCCGGGGCCGATGCCGGAAACGGTTCGCCCCTCGACCTCGACCGACGCTTCGGTGACCCGCTGGATCAGCGCTCTCATCGACCCTCAGCGGGCTTTCCGCAGTTCGAGCGCCCGGTCGAGGATGCGGTCGGCAATCTCCGTTTTCGGTGCCCTGGCGATCTCGCGCTCGTCCTCGGCCGCGACCAGGGTGACTGCGTTCTCGGACGAATCGAAACCGATCGTCTTGTCGGAAACATCGTTGAGGACGATCAGGTCAGCGCCCTTTCGTTCCAGCTTCTGGCGGGCGCGGCCGATCGCGTCGCCACCGTGCTGTGCCGCAAAGCCGACCACGGTCTGACCTTCGATTCGGTTTGCCGCGAGACTGGCGAGAATGTCTTCGGTCGGCACGAGAGTCAGGGTGAACTCGCCGCCGGTGCGCGAGAGCTTTTCGCTCGATGTGTCGGAGACGGTGAAATCAGCCGGGGCGGCGGCCATCAGCAGCAGGTCGTGGGCCGGGAACTGCTCCCGGCAGGCCCGGGCCAGGTCAACGGTTGACTCGACGTCAACCCGCTTTACTCCGGCCGGAGTCGGCAGGTTCACGTTGGCGCAGATCGCGGTGACCTCCGCCCCGCGTTTCCGGGCCCGCTCCGCCAGAGCAAGGCCCATGCGGCCGGAGGAACGGTTTCCGATGTAGCGGACCGGATCGATTCCCTCCCTGGTCCCGCCGGCCGTAACCAGGACCCTCAGGCCCTCCAGGTCCTTCGAGCGCTCCTGGTCGAGGGCGGCCTCCACCCTGTCCATCAACTCGGCCGGCTCGGGCAGGCGCCCCACCCCGGCTTCGCCCTTCGAAGCGAGCCGGCCCTCGCCGGGGTCGATCACTTCCACCCCCTGCTCTTTCAGACGGGCGATGTTGGACTGCGTTGCGGCCGAGAGGTACATGCGCTCGTTCATCGCCGGGGCGACCAGACGCGGCCCTTCGAAAGCAAGGAAGGCGGTAGTCAGGATCGAGTCGGCCTGACCACTGGCCAGCTTCGCGATCGTGTTGGCCGAAGCGGGGGCGACCAGAAACAGGTCCGCCGACTCGGCCACGGCCAGGTGGCCGATCGGATCGTGTTCAGGCAGTTGCTCGCCGGGGAAAGCCCCGCGCATCGGGTCCCGCTCGAACTCCGAGGTCAGAACCGGTGCACCGAGGATGCCTTCGAAAGTGTCCGGCCCGACGAACTTGCGGGCCGAAGCGGTCATCAGAACACGAACCGAGTGACCGGCCCCGGTGGCGAGGCGGACGAACTCGACTGCTTTGTAGGCCGCGATCCCCCCGCTTACTCCGAGCAGGATCTTCGCCATGACGCTACTCCTGGCTGGAAGCTACGAGCGGTACTCGTACTTGAGCTTGCCGGTGGCCACTTCCTCGAGCGCGAGGGTGAGCGCACCCTTGCCGGGTTCGGCGGGAACCATGGGCGGGGCGTAGTCGCCGTAGCCGCCTTCGCTGAGGCTCTGGTAGTAGCTGTTGATCTGGCGGGCCCTGCGGGCAGCCAGAACCACCGCCGCGTAATGCGAGTCGGAATGCTGAAGAAGATGGTCGACGCGAGGCTTGATCATTGCCTTGATTCTGACAGCTTGCCGCGAACTATGGCTTCGAGCTGATCCAGCGCATGCTCGAGTTCGTCGTTCACGACCACATGGTGAAACTCGTCACGGGCGCCAAGTTCCTCTTCGGCGACCTCCAGACGGCGGGCGATCGCCTCGGGAGAATCGGTGCCTCTCCCCTCCAGGCGTTCCCTCAAGGTCTCGAGCTCGGGCGGAGCGATGAAGATCTGGACGGCCTCCGGCATGGTGCCGGCGACCTGGCGAGCTCCCTGGACTTCGATCTCCAGAACAACCGGATGTCCGGCCTTGATTCGACCTTCGACTTCGGAGCGGAGAGTGCCGTACTGGTTGCCGCTGTAGGCCGCATGCTCGAGGAAGTCACCTGCGGCCACCCGGCGATCGAACTCGGCCGGCTCAAGGAAGTGGTAATCGACACCGTCCTTCTCCCCGGTCCGGGGTGCCCTGGTGGTCGCCGAAGTCGAAAGCTCGAGCTCCGGGATCCGGTGACGGAGCAGTGAAATCAGGCTGCCCTTGCCCACCCCGGAGGGGCCGGTGATCACAAAAACCCTGGACAGAGACGGACCGGACATAGGACCGACCAGCCTACCCGCCAGCCCGGAAGCAAAGTGAACCCGCAGGCGCCCAAGCAGCGAAGTCCGGTGGGTATGAGAGTTGTCTATATAGACAACTCCGATAGGCACCAGCCCCGGGTCGGGATCGGGAAATCCGCGAGAGCCCACTTTCTGCCGGTATACGGCACAAAGTGGAATCTCGACGAAACACCAAACCACCCAACTTCAGCGGGTGGATGCCAGGGACCGGCTAGCGCTGCAGGAGGGAGACGAGTTCCTGGCGCTGGCGGTCGGAGAGGCCGCCGATGGTCTTGGCGGGGCTGACCTTGCACTGCTTCAGGATCCGGTTGGTCTTGACCCTGCCGTACTTCGGAACTGCGAGCAGCATGTCGAAGACCTTGGCGGTCAGCAGGTACTCGGGAGGGTCGTCGAGAACCTCGGTGATCGTCGTCCTCCCGGCTTTGAGATCACGCTTGAGCTGGGCTCTTGCGGTGCGGATGTTGTTTGCCCGTTTGAGGGCATCCATCCGTTGGTCGAGGGACCTTTCCGGGGCTTCGGGGGGACTGGTTACGGTCTTCGAGGTCGGAGCCATGGAAGGCGGCGAGTATAGCCATCCCGGCGCCGTCTGTTGGCCGAAAACCCCCGAAAAGTGCCGATTTCGACCAAATCCATCTCAACCTCGACTCGAGGTTGAGGGAAGTCGGGACGCGGACATCCGGGTCGAGTGTTGCGGCACCTGCTGTTCGGTATCCACCCGGACACACCCGGGCAGGCAGCAGGTCACCCGAATGTGACTGACTGGGCCTCGGCCAGTGACCCGAATCCCCGTCGGGTGAGCGCGGCCGGAAGGCCCGCGGTGACTTCGCTCCCGGCCCGCGGGTCACGGAAGTTCTCGGTACCGACCGCAATCACTCTTGCGCCGGCCAGGATGAACTCGAGCGCCGACTCCGAATCGGTGATCCCCCCCATGCCGATCACCGGAATCGAGATCGCTGCCGACACGACCCGGACCTGAGCCAGGGCGATCGGCCGCACCGCCGGCCCGGAGAGACCGCCCGCACCAACCCCGAGCCAGGCCCGGGAAGAGTCGGGGTCGACCGCCGCCGCCTTGACGGTGTTGATCATCGAAACCGCATCGGCCCCGCCTTCCTCGGCTCCGACCGCGATCTCCTGGGGGTTGGCAACGTTGGGCGTGAGCTTGACGATCAGCGGCTTGGCGGTGATCGGCCGGAGGGCCTTGAGCAGGGCCTCGGTCTCCGAAGGCTGCTCGCCGACGATCAATCCGGAGTGGACGTTCGGGCAGGAGACGTTGAGTTCGATCGCGTCGACCTCGTCTCTCGCCGCCACCCGTTCGACCAGAACCTCGAAGTCCTCGGAACTGTCAGCCATGACGGAGACGATCAGCGGCACCTCCAGCTCGGACAGCAGTGCGAGATCCCGGTCGAGAAACCCGTCAAGCCCCGGACCGGGGAGGCCGATCGAGTTGATCATTCCCGAGGGGGTCTCCCAGAGCCGGTAAGGAGGGTTCCCGGGACGCGGGTTCATGGTGATGGTCTTCGAGACGTAGCAGTCGAAAGGGAAGTCCTCGAGCAGCGCGTCGCCGAAGACCCGGCTGGCGGCAAGCGCGTCGAAGGTGCCGGAACCGTTCAGCACCGGGCCGGTCAGCTTGATGCCGCAGATATCGGTGGCGAGATCGATCTCAGTCAATGGCCGGTTCTCCCGCCATCGCGGTCGCGATCCGGTCTCCCCGCACGACCGGGCCGTCGATGCAGAGCCGCAGGTAGCCGCCGTCCGCTTTCGGGACCGCGCAACCGAAGCAGGCGCCGTATCCGCAGGCCATCGGTGATTCGAGCGCAAGCTCGACCGGGACGCTGCGCTGGAGGCAGATCTGGCGGACCGCCTCCAGCATTGCCGGCGGACCGCAGGTATAGACCGCAGCCGATCCGGCGTCGTCACCTTCGAGCAACTGCAGCAGGAGGTCAGTTACGTATCCCTTGTGACCGGAGCTTCCGTCCTCGAAGGCGAGCCTGGTTTCCTCGCATCCGAACAGTTCGTCGACTCCGCCCGAATGCGACTGGTCGCGGAAGCCGAGCAGCGACCGGGACGGTATCCCGCGATCGACCAGTTCGTGACGCAGCACCGCCATCGGCGCGATCCCGATTCCACCGCCGACCAGGATCGCTCCGGCTGCCGCCGGGTTGAGGTCGCGAGGCAGGCTGAACCTGCCCCCGAATGGTCCGGCGACCCAGCACTGGTCGCCCGAACCCATCCTGGCAAGCCTTGAAGTCCCGGGACCGACCTCGTGAATCAGGAAATCGAGCCGGAGCCCGCCGCTGACGTTCTCGCTGACCCGGGCATGCGAGATCGCCCGGGGCAGGTACGGCCTGCCGCCCTCGGCAGCCCAGTCCGGCGCTGCCGCCAGCATGTAGAACTGGCCCGGTGCCGGTGCCGGTCCTTGCCCGTCGACCAGGGTGAAGATGCGGTAGCCGCCGGTCGGCCGGGAGTCGACCACCTCGCAAAGCCGCCGGCCGAATGGAGCCTGCGGGCGCTCGGTGTCAGCTGCCATGGAGCTCCTGAAGCGACTTGACCTCGGAGCTGCCGTTCGCTCGGGCCGACATCGCCCGGACCGCGGCCGAGGCTCCGGTCAGAGTGGTGACCGAGGGAATGCCATGACGGATCGCGGCGGAACGGATCTCGTAGCCGTCGGCGCGCGCACCGGAACCGGTCGGGGTGTTGATCACCAGATCGCAGCGCCGCTCCTCGATCATGTCGACCACATGGGGCGAACCCTCGGCGATCTTTTTGATCGCTTCGACCGGGGTTCCCATCCGCGAAATGGCCTGGGCCGTGCCACCGGTCGCGAGGATGCTGAAGCCGAGATCATGAAGCTGGGCGGCGAGCTGGGTCGCGGCTGCCTTGTCGGTGTCGGTGACCGAGATGAATACGGTTCCGGCCTCGGGCAGAGCCACCCCTGCCGCCGCCTGCGCCTTGCCGAAGGCAGTCGGGAAGTCGGGACCGATCCCGATCACTTCCCCGGTCGATTTCATTTCCGGGCCGAGTACCGAGTCGGCTCCCTGGAACCGGGAGAACGGCAACACCGCCTCCTTGACCGAGACGTGATCACCGGTGAACTCCGGCAGGTTCTGATCGGCGATCTTCTGGCCGAGCATGATCCGGGTCGCCACCTTGGCCAGCGGGATCCCGATCGCCTTCGAGACGAAGGGCACGGTGCGGGAGGCCCGCGGGTTGGCCTCGATCACGTAGAGCTCGCCGGCCGCCACCGCGTACTGGATGTTGATCAGCCCGACCACCCCCAGCTCGAGGGCGATCGCGCTCGTGGCCGCCTTGATCTCGTCGATCATCTCCTGGCCGATGCTCATCGGCGGGATCACGCAGGCCGAATCACCGGAGTGGACCCCGGCCTCCTCGACGTGCTGCATGATCCCGGCGACGAAGACCTCTTCACCGTCGCAAAGCGCATCGACATCGACTTCGATCGCGTTCTCGAGGAACCGGTCGAGCAGCAGCGGATGCTCGGGGGATGCCTTCACGTGACGGTCGAGGTAGGCCTTCAGGTCTTCGTTCGAGTAACAGATCTCCATCGCCCGGCCGCCGAGCACGAAGGAAGGCCGGACCAGCAGCGGGTAGCCGATGCCCGCCGCGATCTCCTCCGCTTCGGCTGCCGAAAGCGCCGTGCCGTAGGGCGGCGGCTTGATCCCGAGCCGGTCGATCAGGGCGCCGAACTTGCCCCGGTCCTCGGCCGCGTCGATCGCCTCGACCGGGGTGCCGAGCAGCGGGATGCCGGCTTCCTTCAACCCTTCGGCCAGTTTCAGCGGGGTCTGGCCGCCGAACATGACGATCACCCCTTCAGGCTTCTCCTGTTCGCAGACCGCGAGCACATGGTCCATGGTCAGCGGCTCGAAGTAGAGCCGGTCGGAAGTGTCGTAGTCGGTCGAAACCGTCTCCGGATTGCAGTTCACCATCACTGCGTCACGGCCGCATTCGCGGGCGGTCATCGCGGCGTGGACACAGCAGTAGTCGAACTCGATTCCCTGCCCGATCCGGTTCGGACCGGCGCCGAGAATCACGACCGAGGGCTTCTCGCCCCGGCGGATCTCCGATGGCGAGCCTTCCGGCTCATGCGAGGAGTAGTAGTAAGGGGTCGCCGCCTCGAACTCCGCGGCACAGGTGTCGACCGAGTTGTAGATCCGCTCGAGCCCTCCCGTGCCGTCGCCTTCGGAGGCGAGCAGCGCCAGTTCACGCAGAAACCAGGGATCGATCTTCGTCTGCTCGTGAACCTGCTCGACGGAAAGACCCCGATCGAAGGCGGCCAGGACCAGGTCGATCCGGCCGGGGGTCGGCGTCGCTATCGCCTCCAGCAGCGCCTCGTCGGTTTCCGGCACTTCCGGCCTCGAGTCGAGTTCACGCGAATCCAGTGCCTTGGCGAAGGACTCGCGGAAAGTCCGGCCGATCGACATCACCTCGCCGACGCTCTGCATGTAGGTCGAGAGCTTCTCGTCGGCGCCGGGGAACTTCTCGAAGGCGAAGCGGGGAATCTTGGTCACGACATAGTCGATGGTCGGCTCGAAGGAAGCGGGGGTTGCCCGGGTGATGTCGTTCGGAATCTCCTCCAGCGCGTATCCGACCGCCAGCTTGGCTGCCATCTTGGCGATCGGGAACCCGGTTGCCTTCGAAGCCAGGGCCGAGGAACGGGAGACCCGAGGGTTCATCTCGATCACCACGATCTCGCCGTCGGCCGGGTTCACCGCGAACTGCACGTTCGACCCGCCGGTCTCCACGCCGACCTCCCTGATCACCGCGATCGCGATGTCCCGCAGCGACTGGTAGACCGGGTCGGTCAGCGACTGGGCCGGGGCAACGGTGATCGAGTCGCCGGTGTGAACCCCCATCGGGTCGACGTTCTCGATCGAGCAGATGATCACCACGTTGTCATTGCGGTCGCGCATCACTTCGAGCTCGAACTCGCCCCAGCCGATAACCGATTCCTCGACCAGCACCTGGCCGATCGGCGAGGCGGCGATGCCCTTGGCGACTACCTGTTCGAGTTCCTCGCGGGTCTCCGCGATACCACCGCCCTGGCCTCCCATGGTGAAGGCGGGCCGGATGATCGCCGGCAGCGAGGCATCGCCTTCGTCGAGTTCCTTACACGCCTGCTCGACCGACTCGACCGTGATCGACCAGGGAATGCGGATCCCGGCATCGTTCATGACCTGCCTGAAAACTTCGCGGTCCTCGCCGCGGATGATCGCCTCCCGGTTTGCCCCGATCAGCTCCACCCCGTACTTCTCCAGGGTGCCGTCGGCGGAGAGATCCATCGCCAGGTTGAGAGCGGTCTGGCCACCGAGGGTTGGCAGCAGCGCGTCAGGGCGTTCCTTCTCGATGATCTGCGCGACCGGGCCAGGCAACAGGGGCTCGACGTAGGTGCGGGTCGCGAACTCGGGGTCGGTCATGATCGTGGCCGGGTTCGAGTTGACGAGCACCACTTCGTAGCCCTCTTCCAGCAGGACCTTGCAGGCCTGGACGCCCGAGTAGTCGAACTCGGCCGCCTGACCGATGACCACCGGTCCGGAGCCGATCACCATGATCCGTTTGATGTCTTCGCGCTTGGGGATAGCGGATCAGCCTTCCTTTGCCAGGTCTAGAAAACGGTCGAAGAGATGTCGCGCGTCCCGTGGTCCGGGCCCGGCTTCGGGATGGTGCTGGACGGTCATGGCCCGGGCCTCCGGCAGCCTCAGCCCCTCGACCGTGCGGTCGTAAAGGTTGATGTGGGAGAGCACGGCTTCACCGTGATCGGTCTGCCAGCGGACGGGCTCGTCGTTTTCGATGGTGCCGCCTCCGTCGGGCCCGACCACCGCGAAACCATGGTTTTGGGAGGTGATCTCGATCACCCCGGTTTCCAGGTCTTTGACCGGGTGGTTCGAACCCCGGTGGCCGAAAGGAAGTTTGAAAGTCTCGAGTCCGACCGCCCTGCTCAGGAGCTGGTGGCCGAGGCAGATGCCGACCATCGGCTTGCGGCCGATCAGTTCGCGGACCGTCGCGGTGACCGCCTCCACCGCAGCCGGGTCTCCGGGACCGTTGGCCAGGAAGAGCAGGTCGGGATCGCGGCCCATCACTTCGCCGGCCGGGGTCTGGCAGGGCAGCAGTGTGACCCGGCAGTCGCGTTCCAGGAACTGGTTGACGATCGAGGCCTTGATTCCGGTGTCGAGCGCCACGACGTGAGGCCCCTTTCCGTCGTGCTCGATCGGGGCTTCCGGGGTGACCTGCGAAGCGAAGTCGGATCCGGCCATCGATGGCTCG
Source organism: Solirubrobacterales bacterium (assembly GCA_020438425.1). Classification (GTDB taxonomy): domain Bacteria; phylum Actinomycetota; class Thermoleophilia; order Solirubrobacterales; family 70-9; genus 67-14. Next base: position 2,098 of record JAGQUQ010000026.1, on the reverse strand, counting down.
GCTTCGATCGTGGCTCTCGCCTCGTCGACACCTGTCGATGCCGGAAAGATCCCGCCCCGCATCGCGCCCCGGTCGCGGATGTGACGGACCAGGGCCCGGGTGTTGACCCCGGTGATCGCCCAGACTCCGTTTGCCTCGAGCCAGTCGAGCCAGCCACCTTCGGCGGTCGCGGCATCGGCATGGTTCCGGGCTTCGCGCATGATCACGCCGCGGGCATGGGCCCGGCCCGACTCCATCGCCCGGTCCGAAACCCCGTAGTTGCCGATCATCGGATAGGTGAAGGTGATGATCTGGCCGGCGTAGGAGGGATCGGTGACCGCTTCCTGGTAGCCGGTCATCGCCGTGTTGAAGACCACTTCGCCGACCCCGCCTTCCAGGGAACCGCAGAGCAGTCCGTCAAACCGGCTGCCGTCTTCGAGCAGGACGTATCCGGGCTGTGTCTTGCTCATGCGACTCCCAGGCTGAAGGTTCGAAGACGAAAGGCGACCTGACCGTCGGCCAGGGTGACCAGGACCCTGCTCTTGAGCTTCTGACCGGCACACCATGAGTTGACCGATCGGCTCTCGTAGCCGTCCTCGCCGACGACCCACTCGGCTTCCAGGTCAACCAGGCAGAGGTTCGCCCTGCTTCCCTCGGCCAGGCTGAACGGCTCGATGCCGAAAGGAGCGCCGCCGCAACCGAGCTTCTCGACAAGCAACTCAAGGGTGATCGTTCCCGGCAGGACAAGCTCCGTATAGACCGAGGAGAAGGCAGTCTCGAGTCCGGTCACTCCCATGTTCGCCCCTTCGTAGGGCACCTCTTTCTCATGCACCGCATGCGGGGCGTGATCGGTTGCGATGCAGTCGATGGTGCCGTCCCTGAGCGCCTCGATCAGGGCCTGCCGGTCGGTTTCGGTCCTGAGCGGCGGATTCATCTTGTGTTTCGAGGCGTCCAGGTCCCGGACCGCCTCGTCGGTCAGGCAGAGGTGATGCGGCGTGACCTCGCAGGTGATGTCAACCCCGTCGGCCTTGGCCCGCCGGATCTGCTCGATCGACTCGACCGCCGAGAGGTGCTGGATCTGGATCGCTCCGCCTTCGTATCCGGCGATCGCGGCGTCGCGGCCGATCATGGTCGATTCCGAGATCGAAGGGACACCCCGCATCCCCAGCTCGGAGGACACCACCCCTTCGTTCATCACGCCCTTGCCGGAGAGTTCCGGATCCTCTTCGTGAAGCGCGATCCGGCCGCCGGTCATCGCCTGGTACTGAAGCGCCCTGCGGAGAATCCTGGCGCTGGCGATCGGCAGGCCGTCATCGGTGAACCCGATCGCTCCGGCCTGCCTGAGCTCTGCCATGTCGGTCAGCTCGGTGCCCTTCATGTCCCGGGTCACGGTCGCCGTGAAGCCGACCGGAACCGAGGCGACATGCGCGGCACGGTCCCGGAGCGCCTCGATCTGCTCCGGCGACGAAACCGGCGGCGAAGTGTTGGCCATCGCGATCACGCCCGCGAATCCGCCGGCGGCCGCCGACCGGGTGCCCGTCTCGAGGTCTTCCTTGTACTCCTGGCCGGGGGTGCGGAAGTGGACGTGAGGGTCGAAGAAAGCCGGGAAAACGTGGAATCCCTCGGCCTCGATCACTTCCATGCCCTCCCCTGCCTCGATCGCTCCGGACCCGGCGATCCGGCTGATCACCCCGTCCTCGATCAGGATGTCGCGGCTGCCGCTGATTTCCGCCGCCGGGTCGAGCAGTTCGGCTCCCCGGATCAGCAGGGTCGCGTCGGGCCCCGGGCGCTGGACCAGCGGCCGTGGGGCGGGCATCTCGTCGAGATCGTCGGGGATGCTGCCGGGTACTTCGTTCATGCCGGTTCTCCGATCGGAACCGGACCTTCGGCCGGCTCGCGGGAATCTCCGTGGGCCAGCAGCTCGAAGAGGATTGCCATGCGCACGGCCAGTCCGGAAGCAACCTGATCCGCGATCAGGCAGCGGTCGGAATCGATCACGTCCCCGCCGATCTCGATTCCCCGGTTCAGGACGAGATCGGAGTTGAGGGCGCTATTTGCCGAAAACTTCAATGTCGTTTGTGAATTCCGCAGCCGGCACGGGCTCCTCAGGTGACCCAGC
>JAGQUQ010000025.1 GCA_020438425.1 Solirubrobacterales bacterium | reverse complement strand
GCGCTGAGACCGTTGATTGCACTCATGCGGGAAGACTATTCTCCGGGTATGCCCATTACCGAGAAGGTCACTCTTCATGCCCTGCCTCCCTCGCATCCCTGCAAGACGGTGGGTGCCGCCCTCGACTACAAGGGAATCGAGTACGAGTGGGTGAACCTCGACTTCGGCAAGCACAACGAACAGATCACCGAGCTCTACGGGGAAGGCAAGACCCGGGTTCCGGGCCTGACCATCGGCGAGGAGCGGATCCACGGCTCGACCAGCATCCTCAAGCGGCTGGAGGAACTGGTCCCGGAGAATCCGCTCTACCCGGAAGGCATCGCCGAGGAGGTCCGGGCAGCCGAGCTCTGGGCCGATGGCGACCTTCAGGATTTCGGTCGGCGCATCCCCTGGGGCGGCCTCTACTTCCGGCCCGAGAGGCTCGGTCGCATGAACGGAATCGACGAACTCGATCCGGCCGGCACCGACTTCGCGATGAAGTTCGTTCGCTCGACCTGGAAGTACCACAACATCTCCAGCGTGCAGATCGCCGACGACCTTTCGAAGCTGCCGGGCATGATCGACGAGATCGACCAGATGGCGGAGAAGGGACTGATCGACGGCGAGAACCCGACCGCGGCCGACTTCCAGATCGGTTCCTCGGTCTGGGTGATCGGCACGATCTCGGATGTGAAGCCGGTGATCGACGGCAGCGCCGCGGCCCGGGTGGCCGAGCGTTACTTTGGCGAGATCCCGGAACTGATTCCGGCCGGAGCATTCCCGGCGAGCTGGATCAAGCTGCGGGACTGAGGCTTGGCCAGCAGCAGCTGGAAGTCGCTGTTGCGGGCCGACCTGAATCCGGCCTCGGCGATACTCAGGTAGAGCACCCACATCCGGCGGAAGCGAAGGTCGTAGCCCATCTCCTCGAGGCGGTCGGTGGCTCCGTTGAATCGCCGGCGCCACTCGGCGAGGGTGCGGGCGTAATCGAGCCGGAGCTCGTCTGACCAGGCGATGGTCAGGTCGGTGAATCCGTCAAGGCAGCGCCGGATCTCGGCCATCGAAGGCAGGCATCCACCGGGAAAGATGTAGCGGCTGATGAAGCTGCGGGAAGCCTTCTCCAGTTCGTAGGCTTCGTCCTCGATCGTGATCGCCTGCAGCAGCATCGACCCTTCCGGCGTCAGCAGCGACGAACACTTGGCGAAGTAGGTCGGGAAGTCACGCCAGCCGACCGCTTCGATCATCTCGATCGAGACCAGCCGGTCGTATCTTCCGGTCAGGTCCCGGTAGTCGGTTTCGATCACTTCGACCCGGTCGGCGAGACCGGCCTCGGCGATCCGCCTGCGGGCCAGCGCCGCCTGCTCGCGGGAAATCGTGGTGGTCGTGATCCGGCAGCCGGTTCGTTTCGCCAGGTGAATCGACAGCCCGCCCCAGCCGGTGCCGATCTCGAGCAGGTGGGTTTCCGGCGAGAGGTCGAGCTGGTCGGCGATCTGATCCATCTTGGTGATCTGCGCGGCTTCCAGCGTCTCGCCCGGGCCGCCGCCATAGACCGCCGAGGAGTAGTTCATCGACTCGTCGAGGAAGAGCGAAAAAAGATCGTTGCCAAGGTCGTAATGGGCCGCGATCTGTTTCTTGCCGCGGCTCCTCGTGGTGCGCGGCATCAGCGGGCCCAGCTTCTGGAACGGCCAGACCAGAAACCGGAAGCGGCGACGCAGCCGGTCGAGCTGGTCCAGGTTCTGTCCGGCGATGGTTCCCAGGGCCACCAGGTCGTCGGTGTCCCACTCCCCCGCGAAGTAACCCTCGGCCATCCCGGTGCTGCCGCGCAGCATCCGTCGCCAGGCCCGGGAGGAGAACACCTCGACCCGGGCAAGAGGCTCAGAACCCGGTTGACCAATCACGGTGATCTCACCGCTCTCCCGGAACTCGATCCGACCGGTCCGGAGCCGGCCGATTACCGCGAGGACAAGTCGGCGCCACATGCTCAGCGGCCGCTCCGCCGGAATCCGGTGACTGGTTTGAATCCGGGATCGTCCATCGGACAGAGCATGCCGCCTTCCCGCCCGTTCGGCAAGTCCCCGCCGGGACCGGGTTCGGGGCGGGCGTGGTACTTCGCACCGGCGAGCCAGGTCCGGGCGGCCTCGAGGTGGATCCCGCCGAGTACCTTGGCCGGCATCGGGATCCGGGTCAGGAGCAGCCGGCCGAGCAGCTGCCGGCTGATCTCCCGGCGCTCCAGACGGAGGGTGGCGTCGAAGTGAAGCCGGTCTTCCCGGCGACTCTCCATGTGAACCGAGAGGGTTCTGCCGGGGTCGGCGAAGACGAGCTCATACCGGTGGTCCATGCCCATCAGGGGCGAGACATGAAGCCGTTTGGCCACGTCGGCCGCCAGCACGCCCTTCTCCCGGGTCCGGTTGACCAGGTAGGTGTGCTGCTCGCCCCAGGGGGTGCTGGTCACTTCGGCCAGCACCGTCTGGACCGTCCGTCCGCTCCGGTCGAAGCAGTAGTAGAAGCTGACCGGGTTGAAGCAGACACCCCAGTAGCGAAGGTGGGTCAGCATCCGGACCGGACCTTCCGGCCGCGATCCGGTCCGCGCTTCGACCAGGTCGAGAACCGATTCCCGCAAGGGCTGCTCCTCCGGCCCGAGGTAGTCGGACCGCCTGAAACTGGCCGGAGAGCGGGGCCGGGTTGACCAGAGCGGATGGGTCGCCATCACTTCGGGCAGTTCGTCGAGGTCGAGGTAAACCATGAAGATTCCGTACTCGAAATCGCGCCGGACCGGTTCGAACCGGCGGTGCCTGATCCGGCCGTCATAGATCGCGCTGGCAAGGCCGGAACTCATGCCGCCGCTGCCAGTCCGGGTTCGGCCACGGCCCCGGCCAGGGCGGCCTCGGCGGCAAGTTTCCCGGTCATCGCACCGTCCTCGTGGAACCCGTTGCGAAGCCAGGCACCGGCGAAGTGGACTCCGCCCCTGCCGCTGATCCGCTCCCGGTCCCGCTGGGCGGCGACACCGTCCGGCGTGAAGACGGGATGCTCGTAGCTGAAGCTGGCGAGGACGCGCTCCGGATCGATCAGCCCGGTCATGTTGAGCGAGACGAAGAACCGCTGCTTGCATTCGAGTGCCTGAAGCCGGTTCATGTCGTAGGTGAGGGCCGTCAGCCCGCCGCTGTTCATGCCGAGGCGGTAGTTCCAGCTGGCCCAGGCGGCCGGGCGGGTCGGCATCACCGCAGGGTCGCTGTGAAGGACGGCCTCGTTGCTCCGGTAGGGGAAGGCTTCAAGGAAGCGGGTCTCCTCCCGGTCGGCGTCGGCGAGCAGGGTCAGCGAGTCCGGGGCGTGGGTAGCCAGGATCACCTGGTCGAAGGTTTCCGCCGGCCGGCCGCAAGGCTTCACGACCACGCCGCCGGGGATCCGGCCGACCGACTCGATCGGGCAGTTCGTCCGCAGCCGATCCTCGGGAACCTGGCCGAGCAGCCGGTCGACGTAAGTCCGGGAGCCTCCTTCGACGGTCCGCCACTGCGGCCGGTCGGCCAGGTCGAGCAGCCCGTGGTTGTCGAGGAAGCGGGCCAGAAAGCGGGCCGGAAAGCGGCTCATCCCGTCTTCGTCAGCCGACCAGACCGAGGCGACCATCGGGACCAGGACCTTCTCCCTGAGCTCCGGCGAGAAGCCCTCGCGTGCCACGAAATCGTCCAGGGTCATCTCATCGTCCGATCCGATCAGCCGCCGCAGCCGCCGCTGAAGGACCGGCACCTCGGCCAGCATGCGCAGGAAGCCTGGCCGGAACAGGTTGCGTCGGTCGGCGAACAGCCCGGAAAGGTTGCGGCCGGTGTACTCGAACCCGCCGCCGTCGCTGACCGAGAAACTCATGTTCGACGGCTTGCTTGGCACTTCGAGCTCTTCCAGCATTGAGCCAAAGACCGGATAGTTCCGCCGGTTGAAGACGATGAAGCCGGTGTCGATCCTTTCGGTTCCGCGTTCCGATTCGACTTCAACCGTGTTGGCGTGACCGCCAGTTCGATGGTCGGCTTCGAAGAGAGTGAGTTCGACCCGGCCGGATCGGTGGTGAGGGGCGAGGTGATGGACGGCCGAGAGTCCGGCGATTCCCGAACCGATGACTGCGATCTTCATGCCCCTTGATACGAGCCAAAGGGGTCTGGCGGATCAGCGCCGGCGGACTCTCACCTTCAGGGTGGCCTTCGCATTGGTGACACCGGGGGCGCTGGCCTTGAACCGCAGCGAGCGTTTGCCCGGTCTTGCCTTCCGCCGGGGTTTGATCCCGAAGCGGCGAGTGACCGACCCGCCGGCGGCGAGGAGAGCGATTTTCTGGCAGGGCACGGACCTGATCGCGCGGTGGCGCCCGAGGCAGATCCGCACCTTCCGGGCCGGCCCGTCGCCGGGGTTGTGGACCGTGACCCTGACCCTCCGCTTGCCACCGCTCCGGACCGCGATCCGGGCCGGTTTGACCCTCAGAGAAAGCTTCGCCTTCGGCTCCGGTTCCGGCACGGGATCGGTGGCGCTGCCCGTCTCGACCAGGAGAGGATTGTCGACCTGGCTGGCCCGCTCGGCACCGAGCGCCGCGTTTGCTTCGGGACCGTCGAACCAGGTCTGGCGCTTGACCGAGAAGCTGCTGAGCGGCAGTTCCGGATACTGGTCGACCAAAACCGGATCGGTGTTGTTCCTCGGCGTTGTCACGGTCGGTCCGGCCGCGCCATACGAGTGATCGTCACCGGAGCAGAGCATCGAACTCGACGGGGCCGGGGTGGCCATGTCCTGGTAGTAGGAAGACTGGGTGACTCCTCCGATGTCGGTGGTCAGCCGGCTCACGTTGGTCACCGATCCGTACTGACCGGAGAACTGCTCCCAGGTGAACGATCCGGCAGCGGGTGAATCCTGGACGCCGTCGATCGTCACCCCGCCAGGGTTGTTCGAGTTCCGGTAGGTCATCCCGGACGCGGCGGGAGAGAGATCCATCGCGCTGACAAAGCTGTTGATCCCCGGGTGGACCCGGAGAAAGGTCCGGCTTTCCCACATGCCCTCGTAGAACACGTACTCGCGCTGGGTGAAGGTTCCGCTGTTGGCACCGATGAAGGACCGGATCGCGCGCACGGGACCGTCGACATTGGCGATGAAACCCCCGCCGCCCCGGCTGAAGGTCAGTTCGTTTCTTCCGCAGCCGCTGGGACTCACCGTGGACTTGTCACCGTCGAGGATGTCGACCTCGTCATCGCCGGCCGAAATCACGATCCGGTCGACCATCCAGCGTCCCGGGATGCCGATCTCGTATCGCGGCGTCGAGATCACCGACGCTTCCGGATTCACGGGCGGGCCGGCCACGTCGTCGCCGATGCTCCCGAAGTTGTAACCGTGCCGGTAGCCCTCTGTCAGGGGTGGCGAGTAGGCCTGCTCGTAAGAAACGTAGTCCGAGTCGGCATCCGGGTCGAGGTCCCCTTCAGACAGGAAGAGGTAGATGAACCGCGAGTTGCCGGGGTCGAGCGGATCGCTGACCCGGACCGGTGTCCGGGTGGCCGGATCAACCCCGGCCGGGGCGGCCCGGCCGGCGGCCGATTCACCGGCGTCAGCGGCCATCATCGCGATCTCGTCGTCCTGGTCGAGGGTCGGGTCTCCGGTCGTTCCCGGGACCGGTGCGCCGCTGCCCGGGTTGGCGGGGGTCGTCACCGTCTGCGGCACACCATCGGCTTCGGCCCAGGTGTCGGGATCGGCGTAGGCGAGCTCCCGGAACTCGTTGCCCGGGTTGAATCCGGCCTGGCGGATCGGCCGGTAGTCGATCATCTTTCGTTCATCAACCTGCACGGGAACCTGCTGCCAGGTGCCGGAGAACCAGGAGAAGGCAACGACCCCGGTTGGTGCCGACCCGGTCAGGAGCGGGGTCTCGGCACCGGTAATCACGACCGGCTCGGAGTCGCGGTCATCGAGGCCGGCAGCCCGGGCCTCTGCGGCCAGGGCGAAGCCGGCCAGAAGGCAGAGGATCAGGGGCAACACGCGAATTCGACTGAACGGGACCACGCAATGATTCAACAGCACAGACCCCCGCCGGTTTCGGATCCGGTTGCCAGACGGGCCTCGGGCCGGGCCGTCTTCAGCCGGAGGTGCCCGCTTTGGTTTCTGTTGCGACGACCGGTTTGACCCTCGGTCCGACCACGATCAGGATGATCAGGAAGCCGACCAGGGCCGCGATCGCGTTGAACCGGAAGGCGATGTGGAGCCCGCTGATCAGACCGCTGGCCGAGGCGAACAGGGTCGTGGTGAGGGCCAGGCCGACCGAGCCGCCGGCAACCTGGAACATGTAGATGATCCCTCCCGCCAGGCTCGAACGGGATTCGTCGACCGCGGTGACCCCGATCGTGGTGGCCGACGAGTAGAAGAGACCGACCCCGATGCCGAGCACGACGAGTCCCGGAACCACCCCGCCGAGCGAACCGCTCTCCTTGACCCCGAAGGAGATCAGCAGCGGCCCGAGGGCGATGAAGGCGGCCCCCAGGGTGACGATGATCCTGCCCCCGACCCGGTTGTAGAGCGGACCGGCGGTAAAGGAAGTCAGCGCGAACACCGCCATGAACGGGAGCAGCCCGAGCCCGGACTCGAAGGGAGACAAGCCACCCGCCTTCTGCAGGTACTGCGGGATGTAGAAGAGCACCGAGAAGAAGGTCGCCGAGATGAACAGGATCGCGATGCAGGCCGCCGTGAAGGAGGTGTTCCTCATCACGTCCCTGGGCACCAGCGCGTGGCTCCCGGCCCGCCTTTCGATGAAGCCGAAGGCGGAAAGCAGCACGACCGAGATGATCACCGAGATGATCACCCGGGGATCGCCCCAGCCGAGATCGACCACCTGGTCGAGGGCGACCATGAACAGGACCAGACCGAGCGAGACCGTGGCGATCCCGGCGTAATCGATCTTGCGGTCCTCGGCATCCGGCCTGGGCTGGTGGATCAGGAAGTAGACGGCGAGAATCGCGATCAGGGCGATCGGCACGTTGAGGAAGAGAATCCAGCGCCAGCTGGCGAACTCGGTCAGGGCTCCGCCGATCAGCGGGCCAAGGGCATTGCCAACGCCGGCGACCCCCAGGATCAGACCGCCTGCGAGCCCGGCTTTCTCGGCCGGCAGGAGCGCGAAGGTCATGCCCAGAACGGCCGGCCAGATCAGGGCGCCGCCGATGCCCATCACCGCGCGGGCGGCGATCAGCCAGGCTTCGCTCTGGGCTGTAGCGGCAGCCAGTGAAGCGACCAGGAAGATCACGGCCCCGACGAAGAAAGCCTCGCGACGGCCGAAAAGGTCGGCCAGCCGGCCACCGGTGACGATCAGCACTCCGAAGACCAGGGCGTAGGCGTTGACCACCCACTGGACCGTGGTCACGCTGGTGTCGAAGTCTTTCTCGATCGCCGGCAGCGCGACGTTCATCGCGGTGATGTCGTTGGCGATGACGAAGACCCCCAGCGCCATCGCTCCCATGGCGAGATAGGTGGAACGATTCACGCCCCCAGCCTAGAGCCGGGGGCGCCGGTACTCAACCCTCAGGACTTGAGGGCCTTGACTTCGGGCTCTTCCTTCTCGCTCGTTTCACCGGAGAGGGAACCCTTGAACTCCTTGAGTCCGTTACCCACCGATCGTCCGAGTTCGGGGAGCTTCTTCGGTCCGAACACGACCAGGGCGAGAATCAACACGATCATTATTTCCATCGGTCCGATATTGGGAATCATGTTCCGGACTACGCCCCTTTACCGCGATCGGATCATTCCCCGAAAACTTTTGATCCGGTTCGGCCCCGCCTCCGTAAGCCACATCGACGGCACCCACCAACAAGGAGGCGAAATGCCGACCCTGAAACGAAACAAGAAGCCGGAAACGGCGGACCCGGAAACCGAGATCGGAGTTGCTGATCCCGACCAGAAGTTCGGCAAGAGCGGCGTCTCCCGTCGCCAGCTGATGACCATGGCCGGCGGATCGGTGGCCCTGGGCGCCTTCCTGGCGGCCTGCGGCGATGATGATTCGTCTTCCGATTCGAACTCGAGCGGAACCTCCGGTTCGAGCGGCAGTTCCGGATCCTCGATGGAGGATGACAACAGCACCGCCCAGTTCGGCGAAGGCGACATCGGCATCATGAACTACGCCCTGACTCTGGAGTACCTGGAGACCGCCTTCTACGACGATGTCGCGAAGAGCGGACTCTTCAAGGGCGCCGACCTGGAAACGATCCGCAAGTTCGGCAGCCAGGAGGCGGAACACGTGGCGGCCCTGACCGCGGCGGTCAAGGGTGCCGGCGGCAAGCCCGCTCCGAAGCCGAAGACCGAGTTCCCGCTGAACAACGCCCAGCAGGTTCTTCGCCTCGCCTCGACGGTCGAGAACCTTGGCGCTGCGGCCTATCTCGGCCAGGCTGCCCGGATCCAGAGCCCGGAGGTCCTCGCCGCCGCGCTTTCGATCCACAGTGTGGAAGGTCGTCACGCGGCGGCCCTGAACACGCTGCTCGGCAAGACGCCGGTCCCCGATGGACCCTTCGCCCAGCCGGCTCCGGCATCGATGGTCCTGAATGCCGTCCAGCCCTTCATCGTCAGCTGATTCAGGGCAAGAGAAAGGAGACAGACCAATGACTGAAATCAAGACAGAAAACGAGATGGTCCACCCCGAACTCGCCGCGATCGAGATCGAGGGAACCGAACGCAGCGACGTCCTCATGAAGGGCGCACTCGCGGCCGGAGCGATCTTCGGCCTCGGTGCGATCAGCCCCTTCCTGAAGGGCGCGATGGCGACCAGTGGTGGCAGCAAGGGTGACATCGAAGTGCTGAATTACGCCCTCACCCTCGAGTACCTCGAGTCCGCCTTCTACAACGAGGCGCTGAAGAAGGCCGGAGTCACCGGTGAACTCAAGGAACTGGTGAACACCCTGGCCACCGACGAGGATGCCCACGTCAAGGCTCTCACCCAGACGATCAAGGACCTCGGCGGCAAGCCCGTCAAGGCGCCGAAGGTCGAGTTCCCCTACTCGGACACGGCCGGCTTCACCGCCCTGGCCGAGACGATCGAGAACGTCGGCGTCAGCGCCTATAACGGCGCCGCCCCGAAGATCTCCTCGAAGGAGGTTCTCGAGGCCGCGGGCAGCATCGTCCAGGTCGAGGCCAGGCACGCGGCGGCGATCGCGCTGCAGAACGGCAGCGACCCCGCTCCGGACGCCTTCGACAAGACGATGACCGAGGCCCAGGTGCTCAAGGCCGTCCAGCCCTTCCTCGTCAGCTGATTCACGGGCAGGGAACACGGGATACTGAAATGGACATGAGCAGCACGTATCCCGCGCAGCCGACCGACCCGGACGAGGATCTCCTCGTCCGGGTCGGCCGCCGCGACAAAGCGGCGTTCGAGGTCTTTTATGACCGGTTCGAGCGCCGCGCTTTCTCGCTTGCCTACCGGATCGTCGGCAGCCGTCCGGCGGCCGAAGATGTCGTCCAGGAGGGATTTTTCTCGATCTGGAAGAACGCCCATCGCTACGACCCGGGCCGCGGCAGCGCCGGCGCCTGGGCGCTGGGGATCATCCGGAACCGGGCGATCGACACGCTGCGGAGCAAGGCCAGCCGGACGCCGGACCTCGATCACGACGATGACGCCGCCCTGGAGAGCCGGGCCTCGGCAATCAAGGTCGAGGAACTGGCGATCAAACGAGAGACCGGGCGTGAAGTCCGGTCGAAGATTTCAGAACTGCCCGAGAACCAGGCAAAGGTGATCGGGCTTGCTTTCTACGGGGGTTTCTCCCAAACCGAGATCTCGGACCTGCTCGAGCTTCCGCTCGGAACGGTCAAGGGAAGAATGCGGCTCGGGATGGAGAAACTGAGGAGTGAGTTGAGTTCATTCGAAGGAGAACGAACATGACCAGCGGGCATCAGAGATTCAAGGAACAACTTCCGGCCTATGCCCTGGGGGCACTCGATCCGGCTGAACGGGGGGACCTCCGGCACCATCTCGAGGGCTGCGCGGAATGCCGCGCGGAACTCGAATGGCTGGCACCGGCGACCACGATCCTGGCTGCCGACGTCGAGCAGATCGAGCCCTCGCCCGGCGTGCGGGCCAAGGTGATGGCCGCGGTCGACGCCGATCTCGCCGAAAACCCGGCCACCGAAACCCGGCCCCTCCCCGCGGCGAAGAGCCGGGACCGGCGGAGTCCGGGCTGGCTGGCCGGCCTGTTTCGCCCGGCGGTGTTCGGGGCGGCAGCCGCGGCGCTCTTTCTGGGCGTGGCGCTGGGTGTCGTGATCAGCGGAAGCGAAGATCCCGCGGTTCCCGAGCGGCAGGTTGTCACCGGCGAAGCGACCAACGGCGCCAACGCGGTCATGGTCGCCTCCGACGGGACCGGGACCCTGAAGATGACCGGACTGAAGCGACCCGACGAGGATCAGGTCTACCAGGCCTGGATCCAGCGCGGGACCGAAGTCATTCCCACCGATTCGCTCTTCGTGCCCGACCGTCAGGGCAGTGCCACCGCCAGCATTCCCGATCTGAGCGGGGTCACTGCGGTGATGGTCAGCATGGAACCCAAGGGCGGCAGCAAACAGCCGACCACCGCGCCGGTGATCACCGTCTCGATGCCCAGCTGAACTCCTCCAGAATGGCGGTCGACCCGGGCGTTCCTCTCCACGGCCCGGGTCGATTCGCTGGCTGGATAGGCTGGAGTCATGACTGAATCTGAAGAATCCGGCGAGTCGATTACCGCCGAGGGACTGGTGAAGCTCAAGGCGGAACTGGATGAACTGGAAGGGCCGGCCCGCGAGAAGATCGCCGAGCGGCTCAAAGTCGCCCGCGAGCTCGGCGACCTCAAGGAGAACGCCGAGTACCACATCGCCAAGGAAGACCAGGCCCATCTGGAAACCAGGATCCAGCGGCTGCGGGAGCGCGAGAAGAACGCCGTCGTGGCCGACGCCGAGGCGGTCGGCGGGGACACCTTCGGCTTTGGCCGGACCGCGGAACTGACCGATGACGCCGGCCGCAGCCACACCTGGACTCTGGTCGGATCGACCGAAGCCAATCTCTCCGAAGGCCGGCTCAGCGCCGAGTCCCCGGTCGGGCAGGCTCTCCGCAACCGCAAGGTCGGGGAAGCGGTGAAGATCGCCACACCCAAGGGCGAGCGGACCTTCACGATCAACTCGGTTTCCTGATCACCGACCGGCCTCCGTATTCTTTCCCCCATGGCGAAGAAATCGAAGGCGAACAGGGCCGGGATGGCGGTCGGCCTCGCGGGCCGGGCCTGGGAGTACGGCAAGAAGGTCGACTGGCCGGCCGTCTGGATGCGGGCTCGCTGGCTCACCCACCACACCCAGCGCCTCTACAACAACCTGACTCCGGCCGAGCGCAAGGAGTTCCTCGATCTCGTCGTTCCGACCAAGACTTCGAAGCTGGTCGCCAAAGAGGACCGGGCCCGGGTGACCGAGCTGGTCAGCAAGGCCTTCTCCGGCAGCAAGTAGGTCCTCTGCCCTCCACTCGGGGCAGTTCGCGGGACTTCGTGGGCGGTTCGCCGGCTGCGCTGCCTGCCGGAATGGCGGTCACCGCTTAAAGCAAAACGCCGGCCGCTCCACAGAACGGCCGGCGCCTTGTTGCTTCTTTGGCTTCTCAGCCGCCGAGCTTGCCGAGGAGGCCGCCCAGATTGAGGCCTCCTGCGCCACCCAGCTTGCCGAGGATGGACGAGAGGTCGAACCCGCCAATGCTCAGACCGCCGGTGTTGCCACCGATCAGGGACTTGAGCTTGGCAATGATGTCAGCGCTGCTGCCACCCGAGGTGGGCACGCCGGAGCCGATGATGCCCTTGGCAGCGGACGCGAGGCAGGAAGCCAGACCCTTGGCGCTGGTCTGCTTGCTGCAGCTGTTGTAAACGGCGACACCCTGCGAGCAGAGCGACTTGATCTTCGCGTTCGAGGACTTGGCGCAGAGTGCGCTCAGGTCACCGGCGCTCGGAAGGGCCGGGGCCGACGGGGCGGCCTGGGCCGGAGCTGCACCGATCGCGCAGGCGACGGCAGCGGTTGCGACGAAAGCACCAAACTTGGCTTTCAGCTTCATGTATGTATCTCCTCCGGGGTAACTGCTTCTCCCTACCCGCCGGGCAATGTAGCGCACTCATGAACATTTGTTTCATAAAACTTTGCGTCTTGTGAACACTGAGGTACGGAACGAAAATGTTCGCCCGCCAGGGCGGGTTCGTAGCATTGAGGTCATGTTCCGTCGTCTTTCCCCGGCTCTTCTGGTCGCGATCGGCCTGACCACCCTGCTGGCCCCGGGTGCCAGCGGCTACGGCGAGCCCGGTCCGGGAACCCGGCTCGCCGGCTGCCCGGTCCTTCCGGCTTCCAATTCGTGGAACCGCGACATCTCGATGGCCCGGGTCCACCCGCTCTCGTCCCGCTACATCGCCTCGATCGGTCGCGGTTCGATGCTGCACCCGGACTTCGGCTCCGGGCGGTGGGGCGATTACGGCATCCCCTTCCGGGTGGTGAACAGGCGCCAGCGGAAGGTCCCGGTGCTTTTCACCGCCTTCGGTTCCGAAAGCGACCGGGGGCCGTACCCGATCCCGCTCGGATCCCGGATCGAGGGTGGCTCCGACAATCACGTGATCGCTTTGCAGAGCGGAACCTGCCTGCTCTACGAGCTTTACCGGGCCCGCCGGGGCAAGGGGCGCTGGCTGGCCGACTCCGGGGCGAAGTTCAACCTCCGTTCCAACCGTCTCCGGCCGGCCGGCTGGACCAGTGCCGACGCCGCCGGCCTGCCGATCCTGCCCGGCCTGGCGCGGGCCGATGAGGCCTCGCGAGGCAGGATCACCCACGCGCTCAGGGTCACCGTCTCCGAGACGCAACGCGGCTACATCCACCCCGCCCGCCACTTCGCCTCCGACTCCCGCGACCGCTCCCGACCGCCGATGGGCCTGCGTCTCCGCCTCAGGAAGGGCTACCGTCTCGCCCGTTTTTCCGGCCAGTCGCTGGCGATAATGCGCGCCCTGAAACGGTACGGTTTGATCGTCGCTGACAACGGTTCGGACATGTACATCAGTGGTACACCCGACCGCCGCTGGAACGACGATGTGCTGGACCAGCTGAAGTCGGTCCCGGCCCGCGCCTTCGAAGCGGTGGCGACCGGCCGGATTCATCGCTGACCCTCCCCACGCCCGGCTCCACTGCCACCGCCGACCTCCCGCCCCCGCATTCACATCGAAAGGAAAGATTGAGTCCCCGCACCCCGATCGTCGCGACGGTCGCCTCGACCGCGTCCCTCACCCCTCACATGATCCGCATCGTCCTCGAGTCCGGGGATCTGCGCGGGTTTCCGGTCGGCGAGTTCACCGACCACTACGTGAAGCTCCAGTTTCCCCCGCCGGGTGCCTCGTACTCGACCCCCTTCGATCCGGCCCGGATCCGCGAGACGCTGGACAAGGACCAGTGGCATCGCCAGCGGACCTACACGGTGCGCGACGCCGACCCCGAGGCGGGCCGGATCACGATTGACTTCGTCACCCACGGAGCCAGCGGACTGGCCGGACCCTGGGCCGAGGCGGCCCGGCCCGGTGACCTGATCCAGCTGGTCGGTCCCGGAGGTGCCTATTCGCCCGACCCCGAAGCCGACTGGCACCTGATGGCCGGCGACGAGGCCGTGATCCCGGCGATCTCGGTGGCGCTCGGCCGGGTACCGGCCGGAGTTCCCGTCTACGCCGTGCTCGAGGTCGAAGATGAGTCGGAGCATCAACCCCTGGAGTCACCGGGAGAGCTTGAGCTGGTCTGGCTGCACCGGGAGGGTGCCGGTCACACCGAAGATTCCCGCGTCCTCAACCGGATCAGGACCCTCGAACTTCCCGAAGGGCGGGGCCAGGCCTTCATTCACGGGGAAGCGACCATGGTCCGCGAAGTGCGCCGGCACCTGGTCAAGGACCAGGGAATGGACGTCCTCGACCTCTCGGCCACCGGCTACTGGAAGTTCAAGCGGACCGAAGAGGGCTGGAGAGAAGACAAGCCAGATTGGAAACGCCAGGCGGAACAAGACCTTTCATAAGTATGCGGTTCGGTCTTCGCCGAACCGCAACGGAAACCCGTCCGTTCAGGACACCAATCAATTGATGAACGGACTCCGCCTCGCGACTATTCGGGGCTAGCCAGCTTTTCGGCCTGGCGTTCGGGCGAGATGCGGACGACTTTGCGAGCGAGGCCGACCTTTTCCATCGCGCCGATGACCCAGGCGCTGGGGTCCAGTTCCCACTTCTTCAGTCCGTGGTTGGCCGAACGCGGGAAGGCGTGGTGGTTGTGATGCCAGGCCTCGCCGAATGAGGGCAGAGCAAGCCAGAACACGTTGGTTGACTCGTCCTCGACGTCGAACCGGCGACTGCCGAGGAAGTGGCAGACCGAGTTGATCGACCAGGTGATGTGGTGGCCGAAGAAGACCCGGACCAGTCCGCCCCAGAAGAATCCGCCGAGGGCACCGGCCGCGGTTCCGGTGACCAGGTAGCCGGCCAGGGTCGGAATCGCCAGGCCGAGCAGGACCCAGGCCACAAAGTACTTGCTGATGAACCTCATCCCCGGGTCTTCGTAGAGATCGCGAGCGTACTTCTTCTGGTCTGCTTCTCCGTGCTTGGAGAAGGTCCAGCCGAGATGGGCGTGCCACAGCCCGGCCAGGACTCCCTTCGACTCGCCGTCGGGACCCACGTGGGGGCTGTGCGGGTCACCCTCCTGATCGGTGTGGGCGTGGTGCTTGCGATGGTCGGCCACCCAGGTGTTGACCGGCCCCTGGACAGCCATCGAACCGATGATCGCGAAGAAGTACTCGACCGGCTTGAAGGTCTGGAAGGAGCGATGGGTCAGCAGCCGGTGGAAGCCGATCGTGATCCCGAGACCGGTCAGCAGGTACATCCCCGCCATGATCGCCAGGTCGGCCGCGGTGACGATCTGGTTCCAGAGCAGGACGATCGCCGCAAGGGTGGCGAGAAACGGGACCACCACGGCGAACATGTTCGCGACCTTGTCGACCCGGGACATCTGGTGCTGATTCGTCTCCTGCTGCGTCATGCTCGGAAATCTATTGCCATTTGGCGAGTATTTCTTGGCCGATTTCAAAGCATCTGGGCAATTTGTTATAAGTCTTCTTATAAGAACTCCCCGTCAAGAGCCCTGGCGTGACCTCAAACCTGCGGTTGCCGACGTGATCGAACCCGAGCTGTCCGGGATCGCCGACGAGATCCTCGGAGCGATCGGTCAGGAGATCCCCGAGTACGCCCGTCCACTCGACGGCTCATTCGGCCGCGCGGTCTACCGCGGGGTCGGCGAGGCCCTGGAACAGTTCATCGGGCTGGTCCGTGACCCGGATGCCGATCGCCGGGCGAGCCGAAAGGTGTACGTGATCCTCGGCCGGGGCGAATTCCGGAACGGCCGGTCGCTCGACTCGCTGCAGTCGGCCTACCGGATCGGCGCCCGCATCGCCTGGCGCCGGATCGCCGCGGCCAGCCTCGAAGCCGGCCTCGATGGCAAGACCCTCAGCCTCCTGGCCGAATCGATCTTCGTCTATATCGACGAGCTCTCGGCCGACTCGACCGAGGGCTACGCCGAAGCCCAGTTCAAGCAGCAGGGGGCGAGGCTCCGCCGGGAGCGGGGTCTGATCTCCCTGATGCTCCAGACCAATCCCGACCTTCACGAAATCGAAGGGGCGGCCCGGCTGGCGGGCTGGCCGATCCCGAAAAACCTGGCGGCGGTTGCCTGCCATGAACGCGACCTGGCCGAGGTCACCCGAGTCCTCCCCATCGGTGTGATCTCGGCCACGGTCGACGGTTCTGGTCTGATCGCCGTTCCCGACCCCACCGGTCCGGGCCGGATGCGCGAGACAATCAAGGCCTTCAGTGGACGCAAGTCCGCCATGGGGCCGGCGACCGGGCCGACCCGGCTGGCCGAGTCCTGGCAGCTTGCCCGCAGCGCCTTCGAGGCCTCGGAGGCCGGAGCGATCGCGGTCGAAGGGCTGATCCGGGCCGAGGATCACCTGGTCGATCTCGCCCTGTACCGGAGCCGGGACCTGATCGGCCGCCTCAAGGAACAGACCATGGCCCCGATCAGCGACCTGACACCGAAGGCCCATGCCCGGATGGCGGAAACCGCGCTCGCCTATGTGGAGAACTCGGGAAACGCGGCCGAGATGGCCCGCAGCCTCAACATCCACCCCCAGACCGCCCGCTACCGGATCGCCCGCCTGCGCGAACTATTCGGCGACGACCTCGACCGCCCGGAACAGCGCCTGGCTCTGGAGCTCTCGCTCCGGGCCCGCTGAGCCGGTTTCGGCAAGAAGAAGGGCCGAACCCGAAGGTCCGGCCCCTTTCTCCCCCAGACTTCTCCCCCAGATTTCGCCCGTGGTCCGGGCGGGAGATCGGTCAGGAAACCGGGATCGACATCGCGCTGCGATTGTTGATCTGGGTAACCACGTTGGTGGTGCAGAGGACCCGGATCTGGGTGGTCGCCGCCGGGGTCACACCCTGCAGGAAGACCACGCCCTCGTCGAAGATCGCGGCGAGTTCGATTCCCGAGTCATCAAGGACGGTGTTGCCGGCCCGGAGTTCACAGTCGAGTCCGCTCTTGGCCGTGGCGGTGGCCGAAACCTTGGCGGTCACTGCGTACTTGCCGGAGGGCACGTTGTCAGTGACCATCGGAACGTTGCCGCCCTGGATGTTCTGGTTCGAGCTGTTGCGGACGTACTGAACGGTCGAGATCCCGGCCGGACCCTTCGGCCCGGTCGCGCCCTTGGCTCCGGTCGCTCCCTTGGGACCCTTTGGTCCGATCGGCCCCGGCGTTCCAGGCAGTCCGGGAAGACCCTTCGCACCTGCCGCGCCGGTCGCCCCGGTCGGGCCAGCCGGGCCGCCGGTCCGGTTCAGCTTCTTGCGCAAAGCCGGCTTCAGCTTGGCGCCGCTGATCGCCTTGTTTCTGATCTGCTTCGTTCCTACGGCTCCGCGCTTCAGTTGCTTGGCGGTGATCGTCTTCGGCTTGATCTTCTTGCCGCTGATCAGCCCCGATGCCGCCGTCGCGGTGCCACCGACCGCCACGAAGAGGGCGATCAGGGCGACGATCATGGACGGTGAGAGTCCGGGCTTCCGGTTCGGTGTATTGCTCATGATCCTCGCTTGTCCTCTTCGGTCGGTTTGTTCTTGTCGGCGTCGCCCCTTGCCAGTTCCATCAAGGCGGTCGAGAACTCGGTCCAGCCCGCGAACGGCAGTTTCTTTCCCTGCCGGTCGCTCATTTCTCCGTGAATGGATTCGCGCTGGGGGTCGATTTCGCATTGAAGCTCGATGTGGTGAACTCGGGACATGGGAGCAGCTTGAAGGTCCCGGGTCCGGTTCTCATGGGGGTTCGGACCCCTGACTTTTTCCTTGGGGGGTCGGGGGTGGCCGGACAGCCCCCGGAAACGGCCCGAAACCGCTCTAGAGAGCCGTTTTCAGTTCGCGGCGGGAGCCGACGCCGAGCTTCGAATACACCCTGGTCAGGTGGTTCTCCACCGTCTTGGGCGTGACGAAGAGCTGCTCCGCGATTTCGCGGTTGGTCCGCCCCTCGGCCGCGTACTCGGCCACCCGGCGTTCGGAAGCGGTCAGTTCATCGAAGGCGAGGCGTTTCGGGGCAGCGCCGGCAACCTCCAGCTCGGCGGCCGCGATCTCCGCAGTCTGCCGGGCGCCGGCTTCCGTCGCCAGCTCCAGCCCCTTCTCCACTTCCGCGACCCCGGCCTTCTTCTGGCCGGCCCTGAGCAGCGCCACCCCAAGCTCCGTTCGGGCCTTCGCCTCTTCGGTTCTGGTCGGCGAGGCGGCGAGAGTCTCGACCGCCACCTGCATCCGCTCGATCCGCTGCTCCGGCGGGCCGGCCAGGGCGTGAGCCCGCTGCGCCGTGCCCAGCGCGGCCGGCCGGTTCCACCACTCGGCCCACTCCAGATGCTCGGTCGCCAACCGGTCGGCCTCTTCGCTGTAACCGTGCCGGGAGATCGCCCGGGCCAGCAGGGCCCGCCAGGAAAGCGCCTTCATCGAACGGCCCGCACGATCGTCCTCGATCAGTGGCACGACATCGGCGCGAACCGCGTCGAGATTTCCTTCGGCCTCGTGGAAGATCGCCTGACCCCAGGAGATCCACCGGAGCACCGTCGGTCCGCCCGGGTGGTGCTCGATCCCGCCCGCGATCATTTCCTGCCGGGCTTCCTCCAGCTTGCCCTGGTCGGTCAGGGCGCGAACCCGGAACGATGCGTTGACCGGCACCATGATCGGCGGGATTCCGCCAGCCGCAGCGGTACGGGCATCCACCTCGGCGTCACCGGGTCGCCCTTCGATCATCGCCAGCACCGACCGGCAACCAAGTGCGCCGGCCTGGCCGAAAGCCGAGCCGCGGCGCTTGCCGTCGGCGAGGGCCTGCTCGATCGTCGCCCGGGCGTCTCCCAGCGCCTCGCAGGTCAGAAGCATGTAGGTCGACATGAACCAGGCGAGCGACTCGCTGGTGTCCTCGGCAATCAGGCGGCCGCCGGCCAGGGACCGGTTGGCGAGCTCGATCACCTGGTCGGGATGGGCGCCGGTGGCGTGCTCCTCCTGGGCCAGCAGGCCGAGGATGCTGCGCTCCGCCCTGGTCCTGCCTTCGACTCCGAGATGCCGCTTCAGGTCGATCCCGGAATCCTGACCGGTCAACCAGGCCAGGGTCGCGAGGTCCGCTTCAAGCTGCAGCGCGCCGTCGGAATCGCTGCCTTCGAGTTCCCGCAGCGCCCCGGTCACCAGGTCCCGGGCGCCGTCGAGCCCGCCCGAGGCGAAGGCCGCGAAGGCCCGGTCGCGGTGCACGTCGATCCGCCGGTCGGCGTCGGACAGCGTGACCAGGGATTCCTCCAGGTGCCTCAGCCCCGGCTCGAACTCGCCCGCCCTGACTTCGGCCCGCCCCAGCTCGGCGACCACCTCGGCCCGGGTTTCGGGGTCCGGCGGCTCGGCCATCGCCCGCCGCAGATGTCCGGCCGCGGTGGCGGGCATCCCGCCGAGCCGGGCCCGTTCGGCGGTTCGCCGGAGCAACGCCACCGTTTCCGCGTCGCCATCGGGTTCCCCGTTCAGGGCGTGAACGATCAGGGCTTCGTCCGGTGCCCCTTCGGCGGCCAGGATCTCCAGTGCCCGCCGGTGGGCCGCCGCCCGGGCAGAGGCCGGGATGTCATCCGAGATCGCCGCCCGGACCAGAGGATGAGCCAGCCGGACCGGCCTGATCCCCTCGACCAGACCGGAACCGACCAGGGTGTCGACCGCTTTCTCGGCCTCCTCCGGTTCCAGTTCCGCGATCGCCATCACGTGCCTGAGCTCGCCTTCGCCGCCGAGAGTCGCCAGGGCCTGGGCCAGTTTCCGGGACGGCTTGCCGAGCGCCCCGAGGCGCATCAGCAGGGTTCGCTTGACCGCGGCGGGATCGGCTTCGAGGACCTGATCCGGGGAGAGGCTGGAAGGGCTCTCGTGGGAGGAGGCCAGCTCCCGGGCCAGCTCGGTGGCGAAGAACGGGTTGCCCGCGGTCGCGCTCAGGGCCGCGTCGGCGAGTTCCGGGGAGATCTCCGCGCCGTCGAATGCTTCCGAGAGAACGGCGGCGACCCCGTCGGCACTCAGCGGCTTCGGCCGGATGTAGGTGGCGCCGGCCTCCTCCAGCACCGGAGCGAGGAATCGGGACTTGGAAAGGGGTTCGTCGTCACGAACACCGGCCAGCATCGCGATCGGATGCCCTTCCACCCGGTGCGAGAGGTACGCCGCGGTGGAAAGTGAAGCCGTGTCACCCCAATGCGCATCGTCGAAAACCGCGAGGATCGGACCCCTTTCGGCCAGGTTCACGGTCAGCCAGTAGAAGCCGTGGAGCAGGTTCTCGGAGGTGTCGCGCCCGGGCCCCGGGTCGGCAGGAAGGTCCCGCAGACCCAATGCGATTCCGGCCGAGGCCGCCGGACCGGCAAGCAGGATTTCCCGTTCCTCTTCATCGGCCTCGATCACGACCCGCTCGACCATCTGCCTGACCACTCCGTACTCGACGTCCTGCTCGAGCACCCCGCCGCGCCCCGAGATCACGGTCATTCCACGCTCGAGAGCGTCGCTTATGGTGGCGCGGATCAGGGTCGTCTTGCCGATTCCGGCGGGCCCTTCGACCACCACCAGAGAGCCTTTGCCGGCGCAGGCATCATCCAGCTGGGTCCGCAGCTGGCGGAGCTCCCTTTCCCTTTCGATCGGACCTTTGCGGACCTCGGACATCTGCCTCGAATACTAAGTGTGCGGCTTTCCGGTTAAATTCCGATGACTGTTCGGTTCCAAAGAGTGGAACCAGATACCCGGGGTAGATGGATACAAACTGGGCACAGTGAGAAGGAGAGTGAAAACTTGACCCGATTGGCTGCAGGTCGCACCACCCATTTGGAGCCGGAAGAAATCGCCGCAGAAACGCTGCGGCTCTTCGACGCCGGGGGCGACCCGAGCATCCGGCAGCTGGCCACGGCGCTGAACGTGACTCCTTCCGCGATCTACCACCACTTCACCTCGAGGGCCGAGATCGTTCAGGCCGCGGTTGATCTGGTCTGGGCCGAGGTGCTGACGGAGACCAGCGTGGAAGTGGGCGATCCATTCGAGGCGGACCCCGTCGAGACCCTGGTCACGCTCGGGATCTTCGCCAGGCGGTCCTTCCTCAAGCACTACAAGATCACCCCCTACATGGCAGCGATCCCCCGCTCCGACGAGCTTTCGGCAACCGGCATTGCCCTCTTCGCGAACGTCTTCGAACGACTCGGACTCTCCGGGCCCGCAGCCGGCTCGGCCTTCCACTACTACGCCAGCTACTGCTTCGGCAATGCGCTCTACGCCGCCAGCCGGCTCAACGCGAACGAGCAGCTCGGCCCCGAGCATCCCGGTCACGAAGAACTCGAAAAGTTCCGCGCCTCCGCCGGTATTCAGGACACTTCGAGCAAGGACACCCGTGCCGCGCTCGACGCAATTCTCGACCTTTCCGAACTCGACCCGGAACGCGACGAGGAGTTGTTCGTCCTGGGCATGAAGCAAATCCTCGAAGGATTCACGAAAGTCTGAGCCATGTCACTCGTAAGCACAGAGCGCGAAGGCCCGATGGCCGTGATCACGCTCGACTCCCCGCCGCTCAACCTCTTCGACCGTGCGATGACCACCGAGCTCATCGCCGCCATCGAGGCGGTCCAGGACGACCCGCCCCGGGGGCTCCTTATCCGGGCCGAAGGAAAGGTGGTTTCCGGGGGCGTCAACGTCCAGGAGTTCAAAGGTCTCTCGGCGAGCGAAGGTGCCCGGCTCTGGGAGCAGTTGATGGGCCTGATCGACCGGGTCGAGGGACTTCCATTCCCGGTCGTATTCGCCGCCCACGGGCTGACCCTGACCGCGGCGTTCGAGCTCTCGCTGGCCTGCGACCTGATCGTCGCCTCGGAATCGGCCCAGTTCGGCCTGGTCGAGATCGTGGTCGGCCTCACCCCTTCGATGGGTGGCCCGCAGCGGCTGGCCGAACGGGCCGGCTCCGGCCGGGCCCGCCAGCTGGTCATGACCGGCGGGCTCTTCGACGCCGCGACCCTGGAGCGCTGGAATGTGGTCAACGAGGTCAAACCGGATGGTGAACTGGACGAGTACGCACGCAAACTGACCCGCCGGCTCGCCAACGGTCCGACCCTCGCCCACGCCATGACCAAGCGAATCCTTCGCGGCTGGAGGGACGACGGCATGGCCGGAGCGGACCGGGTCACCCGACGGGACGCAGCCGAACTCTTCGAAACCGAGGACCTGCGAAACGCGGTCGAGTCCTTTCTCGAGAACGGCCCCGGCAAGGCAACCTACGAAGGTCGCTGACTTCGGACCTATGATGGGCTGATGGCCGGGTCCGAGCCAACCAGCCGGAGGAAAATGTGGATCACGCTGATCGCGATGACGGTCAGCTCCGCCATGATCCTGGTCGATCAGACCTCGGTCCCGCTGGCCATCCCCCACGCGATGGACGACCTGGGGGCGGACCCGTCACTCGGTTCCTGGGTTCTCACCGCGAACATGCTGCCGCTGGCCGCGCTCATGGTGCTGGGCGGACGCCTGGGCGACATCTTCGGACTGCGCAAGGTCTTTCTGGTCGGTGCCGTGGTTTTCGCCGGTGCCTCGGCGCTGGCCGGGCTGGCCCAGGACTTCCCCTGGATGGTCGCTGCCCGGGCGATTCAGGGCGCCGGCGCGGCGCTGATGATGCCCACCGCCGTGGCGATTGTCAGCGCCACCTTCCCGAGGGAGGAGAAAGGCAAGGCGCTCGGTCTGCTGGCGGGTTTTGCGGCCTTCGCCGCGGCTCTCGGGCCGGTGATCGGCGGCGGGCTCGCCTCGCTGGACTGGCGGCTCGTCTTCCTCGTGAACACGCCCCTGGCGGTGATCACGATTCTGCTGACCCTCAACGCGACCGCCCCGCTCAAGCTGGCCAAAGACGCCTCCCGGAACCTCGACCTGCCCGGGGTTATCGTCTTCTCGATCGGCATCGTCGGCATCGTCTACGGGCTGAGCCAGGCGGCAGAGCTCGGCATGGGCGACCCGCAGGTCCTCGTTCCGGTCGGGATCGCGGTCATCGCTTTCATCGGATTCTGGTTCGTCGAGAAGCACAGTGCCAACCCGATGATCGAGTTCCGGCTCTTCCGGCACCTGAACTTCCTGGCGGCCAACATCAGCCAGTTCCTGGCCGGGATGGTCGAGCTCGGAACCGCCCTGCTCCTGCCCTACTTCCTGCTGATGATGATCGGGCTGTCACCGATCGCGGCCGGGATCGCGCTGATTCCGGCAACGGTCCCGATCATGCTGGCCGGGCCGCTGGCCGGCAAGATGTTCGACCGGGTCGGTGGCCGGATACCACTCGTCACCGGTTTCTTCGTCCTGGCGGCATCGGGGATCGCTTTCGCGCTGGCGGTCAGCGAGCGCGAGTACGTCTACCTCCTGCCCGGCCTGATCCTGCAGGGGATCGGTCTTGGCATGGTGCTGACGGTCAACGATCCGACCGGCCTCGACTCGGTGCCGCCGGAGGACCAGGGCCAGGCGGCGGGGGTTATCAACACCAGCGAGCAGCTCGGTGGTGCGGTCGGCATCGCCCTGCTGATGGCGATCCTGGTCAGCGACTCGATTCACAAGACGCAGGAGTCCCTGGCCGCGAAAGGCATCACACCCACCCCGGGAGAGACAGCCCAGTGGAAGGCTTTCATCCAGAAGATCGACGCCGAGGGTCTCGGTCACATCGACATCTCGAAGCAGCCAGAGACGATCCGGTTCGCCCTCAACGATGTCCTGGCCGGCCACGTCGCCGGCTACGAGGCGGTCTTCTACACGACGGCCGGCATCGCGCTGCTCGGTGCCATCGCCTGCCTGATCCTGGTCCGCAAGACCGACCGGGTCGAAGGCTTCGAGAAGATCTTCGTCCGCCGCTCCCGCTGGGTCAGCTCAAACACCGGCCGAACCCCCGCCGTCACAAAACACCCCCCAACCGACTAGCACGCCCGCCAGGGGTTCTGGGGGCGGGGGCGGGTCAGCTCAGGACCATGCAGTGTTCGGGGTGCCAGCCGATTTTGACCCGCTGGCCGACCTCCCACTGCTCGTCGGCCCGCATCCGGTAGGTCGCCTGTTCGAGAGCGACCAGACGGCTGCCATTGACCAGTTTCAGGGTGAGCTGGTTTCCGACCCCGAGATAGACCTTGCTCTCGATCTCGCCCTCGACCGTGAACATGTCCGGCTCGATCCGGTATGGCTCGCCCTCGAACTCGTCCACCGCCACCTTCTCCGGCCGGACCGCGATCTGGACCGTCTCGCCGTCGGCGTGACCTTCACCGAGGTCGGGAACCGCCAGGCAGTCGTCCCCGATCCGCACCCGGCCGCCTGACTCGACCTTGCCTTCGAGCAGGTTCGAGATGCCGATGAAGCCGGCCACGAACTCCTCCTTCGGGTGCTCGTAAACCTCCTCCGGCGGACCGCATTGAGCAACCCTTCCCTCGCTCATCACCGCGATCCGGTCGCTCATCGAAAGCGCTTCTTCCTGATCGTGGGTCACGTACACGAAGGTGATCCCGACCTCGCGCTGGATCGCCTTGAGCTCGATCTGCATCTGGCGGCGCAGCTTGAGGTCGAGGGCACCGAGCGGTTCGTCGAGCAGCAGCACCCGTGGCCGGTTGACCAGCGCCCGGGCCAGGGCGACCCGCTGGCGCTGGCCGCCGGAGAGCTCGTTCGGCCGGGCCTTCGCCCGCGAGGAGAGATCGACCAGCTCAAGCGCCTCCGCGACCCGGGTCGTGATCTCCGCCTTCGGCACCTTCTTCCGCTTGAGCCCGAAAGCGATGTTGCCTTCGACGTCGAGGTGCTCGAAGAGGGCGTAGCTCTGGAAGACCATGTTGACGTTGCGCTCATGCGGCGGGACCTTCTCGACCGGCTCGCCTTCGAGCAGGATCCGGCCCTCGGTCGGCACCTCGAATCCGGCCAGCATCCTCAGGGTGGTCGTCTTGCCGCAGCCGGAAGGCCCGAGCAGCGAGAAGAACTCGCCCTGCGCGATCGAGAGATTCACATCGTCGACAGCGACGAAATCCCCGAAACTCTTGGTCACTCCCTGGATCCCGATCGCTTCGCCGCTCATCTCACTCCTCCGCTCCGGTAAGCACCTTGACCCCGCTCTCGCGGCGTCCGAACAACCTCGGAATCAGCACGGCCAGGGCGACGGCGCTGATCGAGACGACCATCATCAAAGTGCCGACCGCGTTGATCGTCGGCGAAACCCCGAACCTGATCATCGACCAGATCCGCACCGGCAGGGGCTGGGCATCCTCGCCGGTGGTGAAGAACGAGAGCACGAAGTCGTCGAAGCTGAGAGCAAAGACCAGCAGGCCGGCAGCGACGATCGCCGGCCACAGTGCCGGCACCAGCACCAGACGCACCGATTGCCACTTGCTCGCACCCAGGTCCTGCGCCGCCTCCTCCACCTCGACCCCGATCGAGGCGAGCCGGCCGCGGACCACGATCGTCACGTAGGAAATCGAGAAGGTGATGTGGGCGATCACGATGGTCCAGATCGAGAGGGCGATCCCGAGCTGGGAGAAGATCAGCAGCGCCGAGATGCCGGCCACGATCTCCGGCGTGATCAGCGGCACCAGCATCAGGATGTTGAAGCCCTTGGCGGTGCCCGAGTGGGCCCGGACCAGACCGATCGCCAGGGCCGTGCCGACGATGGTCGAGATCACCATGGTCAGCAGCGCGATCTGGACCGAGGTGAGCAGCGAGTCCATCAGGGTCGGGTCGTTGAAGAACTCGGTGTACCAGCGGAAGGAGAGCCCCTCCATGACCTGAAGCGACTTCTGGCTGTTGAACGAGAACACGACCACGATCGCGATCGGGATGAACAGGTAGAGGTAGACCAGGCCGGTAAAGACCTTGAGGAAGCGGGGCTTGTAGAACGGCGCGCTCACCTCAGAGAACCTCCGCCTCGCCCTTGCTGGCCCGCCGCAGGTAGAAGACCATCCAGACCGCGAGGAAGATCATCATGACCACGGTCAATGCCGAGCCGAAGGGCCAGTTCGAGGCGGCGAAGAACTGGTCCTGGATCAGGTTGCCGACCATGTAGGTGTCGGGGCCGCCGAGCAGCTGGGCCGAGACGAAATCACCGACCGCCGGCAGGAAGACCAGCACGCAGCCGGCCAGGATGCCGGCCTGGGTGGCCGGCAGGGTCACGTGGATGAAGGTCTGGAGCGGCGACCCGTAGAGATCCTTGCCGGCCTCGATCACGCTCGGGTCCATGCGTTCGATCGAGCCGTAGAGCGGCAGGATCATGAAGATGATGTAGCCGTAGACGAGCCCGCCGATCACCGCGTAGGGCGTGTTGATCATCTGGATCGGGGACTCGGTCAGGCCCCAGTCGACCAGCAGGTTGTTGACCAGCCCCTGGTCGGCCAGCAGGGCGACCCAGGCGTAGGTGCGGACCAGGTAGTTGACGAAGAACGGGATCACCAGCGCGGCCAGCAGGGCGTAGCGGTAGCGCCCGCCGTAACGGGCGATGAAGTAGGCGACCGGGTAGCCGATCAGCAGGCAGAGCACCACGGTCGCCAGGGCGTAGCCGACCGAGCGCAGCAGCACCGGCACGTAGGTCGCGTCGAAGACGTCCTTGTAATTGTCGAGCGAGAACCCGTAGACCCCGCGCCCGAAATCGTCGACGTGGCCGAAGGAAAGCGCCAGCACCAGAAAGAGCGGAATCGCAAAGAGCAGGGCGATCCAGATGCCGCCGGGAAAGATGAACCATTCCCAGAACCGCTTGTGGGTCATGCCTTCACCTCGGTCCAGAGGCGGGTCCACTCCTGCCGTGCTTCGGGACTGTCGAGCCTGAACTCCATCCCGGTGTCGGCGAGCTGGCTCAGATCGACGTCGATCGACGGGTCGTCCTTGACCAGTTCGGCGAAAGCCTCGCGCCCACCCGCGACCGGCTGCGGATATCCGTTCCACATCACGTTCTTGTAGGCGTTCTCGGGCTTCAGCACCCAGTCCATGAACATCATCGCCGTGCCCGGACTCTTCGAGGTGACCGGGATGCTCATCAGGTCGGAGCCGACCGGCACCCCCTCCTTGCAGGTCTGGTAGGCGAAGATCGAAGGGTCGTCGACCTGGTTGCGGGCGTTGACCACGTCACCGTTCCAGGCCTGGGTCAGTGCGGCCGCGCCGGAAACGAGAGTCTGGACTGAATTGGTGTTGAAGCCGCGC
Organism: Solirubrobacterales bacterium; assembly: GCA_020438425.1. Taxonomy (GTDB): domain Bacteria; phylum Actinomycetota; class Thermoleophilia; order Solirubrobacterales; family 70-9; genus 67-14. The sequence continues at coordinate 3,312 of JAGQUQ010000025.1, read as the reverse complement.
AGGCCCTCCTTCTGGTCCAGCAGGGTCTCCTTCGAGGTTTCGAGCTCGTCCGACTTGGTGGTGTTGAGGTAGAAGCCGTTCAGCAGGTTGGCCTGGCCGATCCCCTCCTGGAAGTCGTCGAGCATGAAGATCCGGCCGAGCGCCTCCGGGTTGCTCATGTCTGCCCAGGACTCGGTCATCGTCGTGACCTCCTCGGTGTTCCAGGCGATGCCGGTCGTGTAGTACGCGTATGGAACCGAGAACTCGGAGTTCGGGTCGTACCAGGGACTGTCGTAGAAGGGCGAGAGCGTGTCGGCGTTCTTCAGCTTGGCCCGATCGAAGGGCCGGATCAGCTGCTCGTCCCGCAACCGCTGGACGTACTCGGTCGAGGGGAAGATCAGGTCGTAGGCCCCGCCGGCCCGCAACTTGGTCACCATCGCTTCGAGGTTGTCGAAGTTGACTTCGTTCACCGCGACGCCGTACTTGTCCGAAAAGCTCTTCTTGATCGCCGGGTCCATGTACTGGGCCCAGTTGAAGATCAGCAGGTCGCCGTCGATCTTCGGTTCGACCATGCTTCCCGCGGCCGACTTGTCCAGTGGTCGCTCAACGGTGCATCCACTCAACCCGTAGGCCGTCGCCATCAGGCCCGCACCGGCGAGGAGCAACTGGCGACGGTTGAGCTCGAGCTCGCTCACCCGCGCACACTCTCTTTTCCTGCCCGCACCGTTTCTTCTGTGGTGCGGGCGCCGGTCATTCGGTCAGGGCCTCCGGGGCGATCCCCAGCTCCCCGGCAATTCGCGAGGCGGCCAGCACTCTCACCCTCTCGACGTCCATGTCGGGGTCGGCCATCAGTGCCCTGATCCCCAGCCCGTCGAGCAGGCCGATCGCGATGTCGGCGCTTGCTTCCGGGTCAGCGGTCTCGAACTCCCCACGCTCAACACCGTAACGGATGACCGCCAGCATCCAGTCACGGTAACTGGTGTAGAGCCGCTGGCTGAGCGGTCTCGATGCTTCATCGCGTGCCGCCCGCAGCCAGAGCTCGACCCACAGCAGCCACTCCTGATGCTGACGGCCCTCCAGCGGCAGGCACTCGTCGATCATCACTTTGAGCCGGGCAACCGCACTTGCCCCGGGCTCTGCCGGGCGGCCGAACCGGTCCTCGGCGGCCAGCTCGTAGGAGTGCATGAGCGCCTCTTCGAGCAGTTCCTCGCGGGTCGAGAAGTAGTGATGCACCAGCGCGGTCGAAGCCCCGGCCCTCATCGCCACCCGGGCGATTCGAACGTCGTCGATGCCGTCCTCCGCGATCGAGGCGCAGGCTGCTTCGAGAATCCTGTCGCGGGCGTTCTTGGCGGGGGCGTTCGTTGTCAACTGGCCCCGATCCTAAGCCCGGCGTCGGCCAGAACCGCCTCGGCGGCGTTGCGCCCGTTGAGGGCAATCACGCTGCCGGCAGGATGGGTGGCGGCACCGGACATGTAGAGACCCGGCATCGGGGTCCGCGACGAAAGCCGGCCCTCCCACATCTGGTCCGGGGTCACCTCGCCCTGGAAGATGTTGCCTCCGGTCAGGCCGACCCGGTCCTCGATATCGGGCGGCCCGAGCACCTCGTGGGCGGTCACGCAGTCACCGAAGTCCGGCGCGAACCGGCTGATCAGGTCGATGAACTGCCGTGCCACGCCGTCGCGGGCCGCGTCCCAGTCACTGCCGGAAATGTCATACGGCGCGTACTGGCCGAAGACGCTCATCAGGTGCTTGCCCTCGGGGGCCACGGTCGGGTCGTAACCGGTCTGGATGTAGATCTCGGCGAAGGCAACCGCAGGCTCCCCGGCCGCACAGCGCTCGAAGGCCGCCTGGGCTTCATCCATCGGCCCGCAGGCGTCGATCGTCGCCTGGGCCGGCCAGCTCTCGCCCGGCGCCGCCGCCCATTCCGGCAGTCTTGAAAGTGCCGCGTTGAACTTGACTACCGGGCTGCGGATCTTCCAGGCTTCGAGCCGGTCCTTGAAGCCCGGCTCGGCTCCGCTGCCCGACTCGGCCTCGAGCATGCCCAGGGTCCGCTTCGGGTCGGCGTTGGAGACGACGTTGCGGGCCCGGATCAGGCTGCCGTCCTCGCAGACCACGCCTTCTCCCGGGAGTATCGCCGCCACCTCGACCCCGCAGGCAATCTGTGCGCCTGCTTCAAGGGCGGCGTCGGCGATCGCGAAGCTGACCATGCCCATGCCGCCTTCGACGTAACCCCAGACCGGACCCTGACCTTCGAGGTCGCCCTGGTAGTGCATCAGCTTGATCGAGGCGGTTCCGGGCTCGTAGGGCCCGCCCCAGGTTCCGATCACTCCCTGGCCGTAGAGGGCGGTCTTCAGCTTGTCGTTCTCGATGTAACGGTTCAGCACATCGGCGATCGAGTCCTCGAAGACCAGGTCGACCATCTCCTGGTCGTCGAGAATCTCTTCGATCTGCGTCCGGGTCGGGGTGTCACCGACCCAGGTGTCGCGGTCACCCTTTCGCAGCTTGATCCTGGTCTGGTCGAACAGTTCCTCGTAGGCCCAGTACCCCTTCTGGTCGGCTTCGCTGACTCCGAGCGAGTCGAGGTTGGCCTTCGTTTTCTCGTCATCGAGGAACTGGCCGAAGGCGGTTCCATCCTCGAACGGCACCCAGAGGTTCGGGTCGGCGGTGAAGAAGCGGAGGCCGCGCTTCCGCAGTTCAAGTTCGTCGATGACCAGGTTGTCGAGCAGGCCGACCACGTAAGCGCAGGGACTGACGAGGTATCCGTTGCCGAATGGCTCCTCCAGGGTGCAGGCACCGCCGATCTGATCCCGGCGCTCGATCACCAGCACCTTCTGCCCGGCCCGGGCCAGGTAGGCGGCCGCGGTCAGCCCGTTGTGACCGGCCCCGATCACGACCGCGTCCCATTCCTGCCCCGCGAGCTCCGAGAGCGGCGCCGGCATGCCCAGTTTGCCCAGCTTCGACGCGACGGGGTTGGCGGCAACCGGGTTGCCGGTCGCGGTCAAGAGATCGTTCATGCTTCCACCTTTTCGCTCAGACCTTCCATGTACTTGCCGGCGACGAGGTTGTCGAACTCATGCACCGTTCCTTCCTCGCCCGAGTAGCGACCCGCCGTGTAGCCGGTGGTCCCGACCCCCTTCTGGGTCAGTTCGCAGACGTACCAGTCCTGGCGGTTGGTCTGATCCCAGAAATCGATCGCGTCGGTCGGGTCGAAGTCACCGGCCTCGACCGCGCGCCTCTCGAAGAACCATTCGCAGATCACGTCGGTCCTGCCGGGCGCCCGCGGGTAAAGGGTGTGGAGCATCACGTAATCGGGGTGCATCGAGACCAGGGCGT
>JAGQUQ010000250.1 GCA_020438425.1 Solirubrobacterales bacterium | reverse complement strand
AAGGCATACATGCTTCAACATTATTCGCTGCTCGATCTCTCACCGGTTCCGGAAGGGCGAACCCCTGCCGACGCGCTGGCCTGTACGCTCGATCTCGCCGCAAGGGCCGATGTCCGTGGCTATCATCGCTACTGGCTCGCTGAACATCACAACATGCCGGGCATTGCCTCCGCCGCGACCGCGCTCGTGATCGGCCAAGTTGCCGCGCGGACGAAGAGGATGCGGGTGGGAGCGGGCGGAATCATGCTTCCCAATCATGCGCCACTGGTAGTGGCCGAGCAGTTCGGCACGCTCGAGGCGCTTTTCCCCGGTCGGATCGATCTTGGTCTCGGCCGTGCGCCCGGAACCGACCAGACGACCGCGCAGGCGCTCCGGCGCTATTTCGACAGTGCCGACCGGTTTCCCGAGGATGTCGTCGAAATCCTTCACTATCTCGGCGACATGCCCGAGGATGCGCCTGTGCGGGCGGTGCCGGGGGCGGGATCGAACGTGCCGGTCTG
>JAGQUQ010000024.1 GCA_020438425.1 Solirubrobacterales bacterium | reverse complement strand
AGGGATGGGCAACCGGCCCCGCAGGGACCGGATGACAGCAGCCAGAAAAGACATGAGCCCAGACGCGATCGTGGTCGGTGCCGGCCTGATAGGCCTGGCCTGCGCCTGGGAGCTGGCCAATCTTGGTTTGAGCGTCACGGTGGTCGAGAAGGACCGCCCGGGCTGCGGAGCGTCGGGTGTCGCCGCCGGGATGCTCGCCCCGATCGGTGAGCTTGACTTCGGTGAACCCGAGCTCCTCCAGATGAATCTCCGCTCCAGGGAGCTGTATCCGGATTTCGTTGCCTCCGTGGAGAGCAAGACCGGACTTGACACGGGTTACCGTCACACCGGCGCCCTGCATGTTGCGCTCGACCGCGACGAGGCGGGTGAACTACGCCGGATCATGGAACTGCAGCAGAGCCACGGGCTCGATTCGAAGTGGCTGGGTCCAATGGCGGCGCGGGAACTCGAGCCGGGGGTCAGTCCCTCGCTTGCCGGGGCGATCCTGGTCGAGGAGGACGCGGTGGTGGACCCCCGGGCGCTGGTGGAAGCCTTGCGCACGGGTCTGTTGTCGCGAGGTATGGGGATCGAGACGACCGAGGTGGTCGGGCTCAATCGAAGTCCAGACGGTTCGGTCAGCGGGATCCGGACCGCATCCGGAAATCTCGATTCACAGATAGTTGTCGCCGCTCCCGGCGCTGAAGCAGGGAAGCCAGAGTGGATACCGGAAGAGGTTCGCCCACCGGTCCGCCCGGTCAAGGGTCAGGTGGTTGAACTTCAGGGGGATCCCGACGAGCCCGCCTGCGAACGCATCCTCGGCTCGGAACGTGTCTACATAGCCCCGCGCCCCGACGGCCGACTGATTCTGGGCGCGACGGTCGAGGAGATGGGCTTCGACCGCCGGGTGACCGGGGGTGGCGTTCACGAACTGCTTCGCGAGGCATACCGGCTGCTTCCCGACGTAGCCGAGATGGAGTTCCTCGGGGCGATCGCCGGCCTTCGCCCTGGCACCCCGGACAACCTGCCGGTAATCGGCCGCACCTCGATCGACGGCCTGATCCTGGCCACCGGTCACTACCGCAACGGAATTCTGCTGGCGCCGGTTACTGCCCGGGCGGTAGCCGGACTTGTGAGAGGGGAAGAACCCGATGTGATTGCCGCATCGGATCCCGGAAGGTTCACCAGACAGGAGGCCGGCTCGTGAAGATCGAACTGAATGGTGAAGTCAGGGATGTGGCGGAAGGGGTCACGGTCGATGAAGTAATCGGGATGGTTGCTGGCGGCCGCATCCCTCCGGACCGCGGGGGAGTGGCCGTGGCACTCGACGGAGAGGTAATTCCGCGCTCGGCATGGGCGAGCACCACCCCGGACCCGGGGGCCGAGATCGAAGTGGTCGCTGCCATCCAGGGTGGCTCGGGCCGGTGGGAACTCGGTGGCAGGCAATGGAACTCCCGTTTGATCGCCGGAAGCGGAGGCTTCCGGTCACTTGAAGCCATGGAAACCGCCCTCGCCGTTTCCGGCACGGAGATCATCACTGTCGCCCTTCGCCGGCTGGATCCGGATGCCCAGGGCTCCGTGATGGACGTGATCGAGAAGCTGGGGCTTTTCATCCTGCCCAACACGGCCGGCTGTTACACGGCGAGAGATGCCGTCCGGACCGCGAAGCTCGCGCGCGAAGCCTTCGGGACCGACTGGGTGAAGCTGGAGGTGATCGGTGATGACCGCTCGCTGCTACCCGACGCCCCGGAGCTGCTTCGGGCAGCCGAGGAACTCGTCGCCGATGGCTTCACGGTTCTTCCGTACACAAACGACGATCCGATCCTGGCGACCCGGCTGGAGGCTGCGGGCTGTGCCGCGGTGATGCCCCTCGGCGGACCGATCGGTTCCGGCGCCGGGATCCGCAATCCGTACAACATCTCGATCATCGTCGAGAACGCCTCGGTCCCGGTCATCCTCGACGCCGGGATCGGCACCGCCTCCGACGCCACTCTCGCAATGGAGCTTGGCTGCGATGCTGTGCTGCTTGCCTCGGCCGTGTCCAGGGCCGGCAATCCTGACCTGATGGCAAGAGCGATGAAGCATGCCGTAGAGGCTGGCCGGGCGGCGAGGGAGGCCGGCCGGATACCTAAACGCCTTTACGCGGAAGCGAGCACTCCGGACGAGGGTTTCCCGGGTCTGGGCTGATACACAGGGCAGGGCTCAACCTTTCCCCGGGCGAGTTCAGGCCCAAGCCCGCTCGCTTATGATCGGTCGATGAACGTTGAAGTCACCACGCGCGGTCCGGTTGATCACGAAGCGGTCGAGTTGGCCCAGGAAAAGCTCGGCGATCTCGAATCTGCCATCGGTCGGCCCCTTGAACATGCCCGGGTGGTTCTCCGGCAGGAGAAGGAGAGCATGCCGGAATCAGCCCGTGCCGAGGGCGAGGTGCAGTTGGGCAAGACGATCGTCCGGGGCCACGTGGCGGCGGACAGCATGTCGCACGCGATTCACGAGTTGGCGGACCGGATGCAGCAGCAGCTTCGCCGGCACGTCGATCGCCTGACGAGCCTCAAGCGGCAGCCGGTCGAGACTCCCGAGGGCAAGTGGGATCACGGCACCTGGGTGCCGGCCCGCCCGGCTGAGTCGCTGCATGCTCCCGGAGAGCGTGAGGTGATCCGGCGCAAGGTCTTTTCGCTGGTGCCGCTCGAGGCAACCGAAGCTGCAGAGTTGATGAGAGAGTTAGATCACGGCTTTTACCTCTTCCACGATTCGGATACCGATGCCGACTCGGTCGTCTATCTGCGCGATGACGGCAAGCTCGCGGTGATCGCTGCCCAGGGAGTCGCCTCCCCCGCAGAACCGGACGGCTCCGCCGGAATCCAACGGGAGACCAGCCGCTACTCCTCGGCCCTTACCCTCGAGGACGCGGTAAGCGAGATGGACGAACTCAACCACCGCTTCATGTTTTTCACGGATGCCGCCACGGACCGTGCCGCCGTCATTTACTTGCGCTACGACGGTCACTATGGCCTGATCGAACAAGAGGCTTGAGGTTCGAAACGGCTCTCAACGAAACAGTATGAGTGCCCCCTCTCGGATTCGAACCGAGGACTCACAGGTTAAAAGCCTGCAGCTCTAACCAACTGAGCTAAGGGGGCCCCGCCATATTAAGGATGCTTTCCGCTCTACGCGGTAACGGACAAGCGGAGCCCCTCCCATCCATCAGTTGTGTCAAGTGGGAGGGGCGGGTTCGACTTGGAGGGCGGGTTGGACCCCGCCCGACTACGGATGCCTAATGCCTGAAGTGCCGGTGCCGGGTGAAGACCATCGCGACATTGTTCTCGTCGCAGGCTTCGATCACTTCGGCATCGCGCTTCGAACCTCCGGGCTGGATCACCGAGGTGGCACCGGCTTCGATTGCGACCATGGGGCCGTCGGCGAACGGGAAGAAAGCATCGGAGGCCATCGCGCAACCGGCCAGCAGGTCGTCTGCGGCCTCGCCGTGGGCATCCCGGCATTTCTCTATCGCGATGCGGCTGGAGTCAACGCGGCTCATCTGGCCGGCGCCGATGCCGAGGGTCATGCCGTCCCTGGCCAGCACGATCGCGTTCGACTTGACGTGACGGCAGACGGTCCAGGCGAAGAGCATGTCGGTCCAAGCCTGTTCTGACGGCTGGGCGTCGGTCACGACTTCCATCATCTCCCGCTGTTCCGGCTCGCCGTCGCGGTCCTGGATCAGAATTCCGCCACGGACCCGCTTGAAGTCCCTTTCCTTCGGGTCCGGGAAGGGCGGCGCCTCATCGGTGAAAATCCGGATGTTCTCCTTCTGCTGGAGAACCTCCAGAGCCTCGGGTTCGTAGCCGGGAGCGATCAGCACCTCGACGAAGTTCTTGTGAAGTGACTCGGCGAGGGCGACGTCGACGACCTGGTTGATGCCGATCACTCCGCCGAAGGCTGAAACCGGATCGCAGTCCCGAGCCCGCTCGTATGCCTCGAGCCCGTTTTCTCCCAGGGCAACGCCGCAGGGGTTGTTGTGCTTGACGATCACGCATGCGGGACCTTCGAGGTCGGCCAGCAGTTTGCGACAGGAGTCGAGGTCGAGAACGTTGTTGAAGGAGAGCGCCTTGCCGTGGTGCTTTGACATGCCTGTAAGGACGTTGCTGTCCAGGCCGACCTGCGAATAGAGGGCTGCCCGCTGATGGGGGTTCTCGCCGTAGGAGAGGTCGAGCTGTTTCTCGAAGGCCAGGACCCGGTGTTCGGGGAATGCTTCGTAGGACTCGGAGAACCAGGCGGAGATAGCAGCGTCGTACCGGGCGGTCTGGGCGAAAGCCTCGTTGGCGAGCCAGTGACGCGTGGAAGCCGAAACTTCGCCGCTGGTCTCGTTCATTTCCTCGATCACCGCGTCGTAGCACTCCGGCTTCACCAGAACCACGACGTCCTCATGGTTCTTCGCCGCGGCGCGGATCATGGTCGGGCCACCGATGTCGATGTTCTCGATCGCTTCCTGCGGTCCGACGTCATCGCGCGAGATGGTCTGCTCGAATGGGTAGAGGTTTACGCAGACCAGGTCGATCGGCGGGATCGACTCCTCCTCGAGAACTGCCACGTGGGCCGGGTCTGAGCGTCGGGCTAGCAGGGCGGCGTAGATCTTCGGATGGAGGGTCTTGACCCGGCCGTCCATGATCTCCCTCTGGCCGGTGAACTCGGAGACGTCGATGACGGTCAGGCCGGCATCGCGCAGGGACTGGGCGGTGCCGCCGGTGGAGAGGATCTCGACGCCGAGTTCAGCCAGCCCTTTGGCGAAGTCGGCCACTCCGGTCTTGTCCGAGACCGAGATCAGGGCTCGCCTGACCTTTACCGGTCCGTTGGTCGGATCCATGTTGTCCATATCAACCCTCTTGTTCGTTTCGAAGCGTCCGGGGACGGCCGGATTCACTTCCCGGAAGTCTGGTTCCCGACGTGCACCTTGCGGGGCTCGTCGTCGGCGATCCTAACCTCGCCACGGGCAATCATGCCGATCGCCTCCGGGTAGATCCGGTGCTCGACGGCGTGGATGGCCGCTTCTAGTTCGTCACGGTCCCAATTTGCGGGAACTTCCACAGCCTGCTGGCTGATCACAGGTCCGGTGTCGGTACCTTCGTCGACGAAGTGGACGGTCACCCCGGTCACCTTCACACCCTGATCGAGCGCCTGCCCGATCGCGTCCAGACCCGGGAATGAAGGGAGAAGGGCCGGGTGGACGTTGACGATCCTGCCCCGGAATCGCTCGACGAAGGCCGGCGAGACCAGCTGCATGTACCCGGCCAGCGCGATCAGCTCGGCGCCGGTCGATTCGATCCAGTCGGCCATCGCCGAGTCCCTGGCTTCACGGTCCGCGAAGTCGTCTCGAGAAAACACGGCCGTCGGCACCTTTGCCGCAGTTGCCCGCTCGAGCGCATAGGCGCCCGGTTTGTCGGATCCGACTCCGACTACCTCGACCTCGCCCTGACCGTGCAGCTGGTCGAGTATTGCCTGCAGATTGGTCCCGCCACCCGAGGCAAGCACCACGATCGGAAACGGGGAAGTCGAGCTCACGACCGCCATCTTCCCTGAAAGCGCCGGGGGGCGAGTCTTCAGGCTTGGCGCCTCAGCGCTGTGTGGGAAGGAGGCAGCGACACACCGAACTCATTTCTTATTCAGATGAAGAGGTGAAGGTCCAGGCACGTAACCGCCTCCTTGACCGGAAAGTCCGGCGGAAGTTCCAGCAGGAAGAGAAGTTCAGGAAACGGCGAAATCGCCAGAAGCGAAAGGGTTGAGGGGTACCATGGGAGCGAATATGTCTCAGGGAAAATTCAGATTCCGAACTCGCCTTCGCGGCTTTTTGCCCATGTGGCTCTCGTGGATTTCGCCCAAAGGCGCTTCTGATTGTGGTCGCCACGAGTGGTACTGCTCGGTTGGCGATATCTGGCGTTGCTACCACTGCGAGGTAGGAAAGGGTCAAGGCAACCCACTCTCGCCTGCCGAGAACCTGGAGGCAACGGTCGGCGCCATCCGCCTGACCGCCCAGCTTCCGTCGACTCCTCAAACCCGCGCAACGATCGCACGACTCGTAAGTGAACTCGATCAGTCCGTTCACCCCCTCGCCGAGCAACTCAAGTCAGACCCCGCTTCGGTCACCAGAATTCAGGACGCGCTTCAGGCCTGATGGCGCACTCATTTTTGTCGGTCAGGCCTACTTTGAGTTTGATCCGGTGGATCGTAAGGAGCCTCCCGTTGTCACTGTTGATCTGCGGCGCCCTTGGGGCGCAGGGTGCCCAAGCCACCTTCTACACCGGGCATCACGCCGGAAGCTGGGCCGAAATAGAGATCCGGAACGGGTTCATAAGGTCTTACTCGCTCGAGCTTCCCTCCACTTGCCGAAGCGGGAGCCAGCCATCCGAGACCAAGCCATCCAAGCTCACCATGCGGACGACCACGAAGCTCCGTATTCGCAAGCACGGAGGTTTCTTCCGTGAGTCGGTTACTCGATGGAGCAAGAGCGTTCTGAAGGGTCGGGTGATCGGAGGCAGAATCCGCGGTTTCGTCTGGTTCGCAGACATGGGTGATTACGTTCAGTGCTGGACCGGGACCGGCAAGAAACCGGATTGGGTTCAGTTCAACGCCCGAAGAATCAATCCGAGGTGAGCGCGGGCGGGGCCATGACCCGCCAGGATTCCGCGATCAGGTCTTCAAGGAGGTCTTCCTCGATCTTCTCGATGTCGATCAGGACCGCGTCGAAGTTCCGGAAATGAGAGATCGTGAATACGACCGGCCCTTCGTTCTCGCAGAGCACGTCCTTGGCAAGTTCGTCTTCAACCCGGACCCCCACGATTGGACCTTCAGGCGCCGCATCGCCAAGCTCGGCCTCGTCCTTGGCTCCCAGCGGGCGATCCCAGACGAAGGTCTTGCCGCCGACTTTCCATGCCCGGTTGCCGAACCAGGTTCCTGCTTCTGCCTTCGGGAGGGCGAGTGCGATCCGCTCGACGTCAGTCAGAGCGGCCAAGGGTCAGCGGGAGGCTGGGATGACGGCGATCTGTTCGAGGTCGAACTTGCCGTCGGCTTCGTTGGGGTCGTCGCCCAGGGGGTAGTTGCCGGTGAAGCAGGCGTCGCAGTGGACATCGGCCGGGGTACCGACCGCTTCGTAGACGCCCTCCATCGACAGGTAGGCCAGTGAGTCGGCGCCGATGTGCCCGGCGATCTCCTCGATTGTTCGCTCGTGGGCGACCATCTCTTCCCGGGCGGACATGTCGACTCCGTAGTTGCAGCCGTAACGAATCGGAGGGGCCGAAATCCGGAGGTGGACTTCCTTGGCGCCGGCATCCCGGAGCATTCCGACGATCTGGCGGGTGGTGTTGCCGCGAACGATCGAGTCATCGACCACAACCACGCGCTTGCCGGAAATGATCTCGGGCAGGGGGTTGAACTTCATTCGCAGACCGTGCTTTCGAAGCTCCTGGCCAGGCTGGATGAAGGTGCGGGCGACGTAGCGGTTCTTGATCAGGCCGTCATCCTGGGGAAGGCCGGAAGCGCGGGCGTAACCGCGGGCGGCCGGGGTGCCCGAGTCGGGGACGGAGATCACGAGGTCGGCGTCGGCCGGTGCCTCGCGCCAGAGGATCTCGCCCATCTGGCCACGCACTTCCTGAAGCCGCTTGCCTTCCAGCTTCGTGTCCGGTCGGGAGAAGTAGATGTGTTCGAAGACGCACATTGCGGTGCGCTCCGACTTGATCACCTGTCGGGATTCAAGGCCGTTCTCGCTGAGGGAGATCATCTCGCCGGGGCTCACCTCGCGGACAAGCTTGGCGCCGATGATGTCGAAGGCGCAGCTCTCGGAGGCGAAGACATAGCTACCGTCGGGAAGCTGGCCGAGCGAAAGCGGCCGGATCCCGTACGGGTCCCGGAAGGCGACGATCGCATGCTTGGTCATCACCACGGTCGAGTAGGCACCCTCGAGCTGCGGCATGACGTTGGAGACCGCATCCTCGATATAGCGACCGTAGTCACTTGAAATCAGGGCGGCGATGATCTCCGAGTCGGTGGTGCCGCGGAACTCGAGTCCCTTGCGACGCAGGCGGTTGTAGATCTCCACCGCGTTGGTCAGGTTGCCGTTGTGGGCGAGGGCGAGTTCACGACCGTCGTCACGCCAGATCGGCTGCGCGTTCTCCCATGAGCCGCCGCCGGTGGTCGAGTAGCGGACGTGACCGATCGCCATGTCACCGGTCAGGGCGCGAAGCTTGTCCTCATCGAAGACCTGCGAGACCAGGCCCGCGTCCCGCATGGTGGTGATGTGGCCACCTTCACAGGTGGCGATCCCGGCAGATTCCTGCCCCCGATGCTGTAGCGCGTACAGGCTGAAGTACGCCAGACGGGACACATCGTGTCCGGGGGCATACACGCCGAAGACACCGCATTCTTCTCGCGGTCCCTCGCGGTCCAGGTCGATCCGCTCAGTCACAGGTCAGGCCACCAAGAATGGAAAAGGACAAAGGCGCAGGCGGTCCGCCTGCATTGGCAGAGTAGCAGCGCCCCGGCCCGTAACGGCATTTTCAGCAGAAAACAGCCGCAAATCGCGAAGTTCGCCTCGAAGTGGTCTGAGAGGTATATTTCCGGCGTGGCGCCGGTCAGGGGAACAAAGCTCATCGCTACGGCGATCTTCGTATCGATGCTTTTCGTGGCCATGTTCGCGCTGCCCCACAACGCTGACGCGACATCAGCGGCAGAACTCCGCAAGTGCCGGAGTGCCGTGTACGCGGTCTTCAAGTTCAAGTCCGGTGTTCCCCGCCAGAAGCGCCGCGCCGCCGTCAACGCCATCTGCACCACGATGGAAGTCGCGGGACCACGCGGGCCCCAGGGCAAACCTGGAAAGCCCGGTTCCCCGGGGCAGCCGGGTAATCCCGGTGCGACCGGAGCCACGGGAGCGACTGGAGCGGGCGTCAGTGTGACTGGTCCGACCGGTCCAGCTGGACCAATCGGATTGACGGGACCGACCGGACCTGCGGGTCAATCGGTTACCGGTCCGACCGGGGCGACTGGTCTTATCGGACCAATAGGCATGACCGGTCCGACCGGACCCGCGGGACAGTCCGTTACTGGGCCTACGGGTGCATCCGGCGAGTCGGTCACCGGGCCAACTGGTGCCACCGGCATCACCGGACAGACTGGTGCGACGGGTGACAGCGGACCCACCGGCGCAACGGGGGCGACAGGATCGACTGGAGACACCGGCGCGACGGGAGTCACCGGAGCCACGGGAGCGACTGGAGCCACCGGCGCCGCTCCCACCGTACTGGCGGATATCTCTTCGTTCTCTCCCCAGGTCATGTCAGGCGCGGTCAACGACGTTCAGGGCTGGAACGAGGAATATGACCCGGCGGGATCGTTCAATCCAGCAACTGGAGTCTTCACGGCACCGGCGAACGGCAATTACCTGATCGAGCCGAGCGTAGTCACCGGTCCTTCCTCGGCGGTGACATTCAGCGGTGGTACGCCTCCTTCGCTCGCGACTGACGTCAACGGCATTGATGTTGAAGTCACGGGCTTCCCGATGTTCAACGTCGATCTGAATCTGGTCTTGACCCTTGACTCGCCCCTCCAGACTGCCCAGGCTTCCAACCAGACTTTCGCCTCGCTGGCTGCTGGAGACACTGTGGTCATTCAGGTCATCAAGGAGAACGGCGTGCAGTACACGACCTACGGCGACCTGAAGATCACCAGACTTCCCTGACGGTTCCAGTCCGACCGCTCCGGGTATCCGGAGGGCATGGGTTCCGGGACCGGCTTCAGCTCACAGGACGCGCAGAGCGATTTCAGCCGGGCCAGACGCGGTCAGGTACTCCGTTCCCTGATCGCAAAGATCAAGGGCGGCGGACGACCGATCCTTTATCTCGACGAGGTGACCCTCGCGCTCGGCCGAAGAGGCACCCGGCGACTCGGCCTCCGGTCGATACCCCTCGACTCGATCGTCGGAACCGTCGACAGGGGTCACGGGTTCGACGGCGAGTTCCGGCCGACGACCGGGAGGGTGCGGGGGCGCTGGGAGAGGATCGCCGGGGCAACCAGGCGCGGTGAACACTTCCCGCCGATCAACGTCTACCGGGTCGGGACGGTTCACTTCGTCGAGGACGGTCACCACCGGGTGTCCGTCGCGAGGCAGCTCGGCCACGAAGTGATCGAGGCGAGGGTCACCGAGATCCTGACCCGAACGCCGCCAAGCGAGATTGATCTGACAGCTTCGCGCTACCGGAGCTGACCGGTTCAGGCCCTGAGCCGCTCCCCGGTCTCGGGATCGAAGAGCAGCAGCCTGTCCTGGTCGACCCAGAGCTTCAGGGTTTCGCCACGACGCGCCTTGCTCTCGGGAGCTAGCCGGGCCACGATCTGGTTTGTATCCCCTCCGGCGAGTTCGTCCAGGCCAGCTTCCGAAGCGGCCTGCTCGACCTTGTCCACCTGGTCGCTGCCGGCATCGAAGTAGGCGTAAAGCTCGGATCCCATCGATTCGACGAGATCGATCTTCGCCTCGAAGGTGACCCCGGCCCCCAGGTGATCCCCGACCAGTTCGGCATCCTCGAAGTGCTCCGGCCTGAGACCGGCAATTACCTCGCGACCGTCAGAGTCACCAACCGCGCTTCGGAGATCTTCGGTCAGGGGCAGCGTGGTGAACGGAAGCTCGATCTCGTTGCCACTGACCTTGCCGTGGACGAAGTTCATTGAGGGCGAGCCGATGAATCCGGCAACGAAAAGGTTGACCGGGTCGTTGTAGAGCTCACCGGGGGTGTCGACCTGCTGGAGGATGCCGGACCTCATGACGGCCACCCTGTCACCGAGGGTCATCGCCTCGGTCTGGTCGTGAGTCACGTACACGGTCGTAGTGCCCAGCCGATCCTGGAGTTCCGCCACCTCGGTCCTCATCTGGACCCGCAGCTTGGCGTCGAGGTTGGAGAGCGGCTCGTCCATCAGGAAGGCCTTCGGTTCCCGGACGATCGCCCGACCCATTGCCACCCGCTGGCGCTGGCCTCCGGAGAGGTTGGCCGGCCGGCGATCGAGATGCTCGGTCAGGTCGAGAGTCTCGGCGGCTTCCTCGACTTTTCGGTCGATCTCCTTCTGGTCGACCTTTGCCAGCTTCAGGGCGAAGCCCATGTTCTCTCTCACGGTCATGTGCGGGTACAGCGCATAGTTCTGGAAGACCATCGCGATGTCGCGGTCCTTGGGAGCGCGACTGTTGACCACCTCGCCACCGATCTTGAGTTCGCCGTCCGAGATGTCCTCAAGGCCGGCGATCATGTTCAGCGCGGTGGACTTTCCACAGCCTGAGGGACCGACCAGGATCATGAACTCGCCGTCCTTGATCTCGAGGTCCATTGACTTGACGGCCTCGTATCCGTCGCCGTACTTCTTGGTGATGTGATCAAGAACGATGTCTGCCATTGGAAGTCGGGTCCTTTCTGGCGCCTAGCCCTTTACGGCTCCGGAGGTCAGTCCCGCGACGATCCGGCGCTGGAACAGCAGGACGAAAATGATGATCGGCACGGTCACGATCACGGCCGCTGCCGCGATCGAACCGGTCGGCTGGGTGAAGGTTGAATCGCCGGTGAAGAAGGCGAGAGCTGCCGGCACGGTCCTCGACGCATCCGAAGAGGTGAGCGAGATCGCGAAGAGGAAGTCGTTCCAGGCGAAGATGAAAACGAGGATCGCCGCCGTGAACATCCCGGGCGCAGCCAGCGGCACGATCACTTTCCTGAAGGCCTGGAAGGGGGTTGCCCCGTCAACCTGTGCAGCCTTCTCGAGATCCCAGGGAATCTCACGGAAGAAAGCGACCAGCGTGTAGATCGCGAGGGGGAGCGAGAAGGTGAGGTAGGGGATGATCAGGCCCGGCCAGGTGTCGTAGAGCCCGAGCGCCCGCCACATGTCGAAAAGCGGACCAACCGTGGAGATCGGCGGGAACATGGCGATGGCGAGAGCACCGGCGAGCATCACGCTGCGACCCGGAAAGTCGAGCCGGGCGATCGCGTAGGCGGCGAAGCTGGCAAGGATGATCGAGATGAAGGTGGTGATCAGAGCGATTCCCAGCGAGTTGATCAGTGGCTTGATGAACGGGCTTTCCGAGATGCCTCCCTTGAACAAGCTCTCGTAGTTCTCGAAGGAGAACTCGGTCGGGATGAAGGACTGGTCGGTGATGGTCGCCGGTGTCTTGAAAGACAGCGAGATGATCCAGAGCACGGGTATCAGGGCAAAGATCAGAACCAGCACGAGGGCAATCGTCCAGAGGGTCTTTTCGCGGCCGGTGTTTTCCATCAGGCTCTGCCGCTTTCAGGTTGGCGGGCGCCGAGGCCCTTGACGAAGATCACTGCGATCACCAGCACGCAAAGGAAGATCAGGACGGAGACCGCGGACCCTAGACCCAGGTTGAGCCGGGAGATCAACTGTTGGTAGCCGAGGATCGAGACCGACTGGGTGTCCTGCGCACCGCCGGTCATGATGAAGATCGTGTCGAAGATCCGGAATGCGTCGAGCGTCCGGAAAAGCAGCGCGACGAGGATCGCGGGCTTCATCAAAGGCAGTGTGATCCGGGTGAAGCGCTGCCACGCACTCGCCCCGTCGACCTTTGCGGCGCTGTATAGACCGTCATCGATCGTCGTTAGCCCGGCCAGCAGGAGCAGGGCCATGAACGGGGTGGTCTTCCAGACCTCCGCCATGATGATCACCGAGAAGGCCGAGAACCTCTCGCCGAACCAGTCTTTGTCGTCGGCGATCAGCGGAAGCTGGTTGACGAATCCGGTGTCGGGAGCGAAGGCGAACTGCCATGAAAAGGCCGCGACTACGGTGACGATTCCGTAGGGGATCAGCACCGAGGTCCGAACGACGCCCCGGCCGAAGATCGCCCGGTGCATGACCAGTGCGATTGCCATGCCGAGACAGAGTTCGATCGAGACCGAGATCACTGACAGGAAGATCGTGTTGAAGAGGTCGGTCCACCAGAGATCCGAGCTCAGGACTGCCGAGTAATTGTCGAAGCCGACAAAGCCACTTTCTTCCGGAAAGCGGAGGTCCACTCGCTGCAGTGAGAGCACGAACGCGTAGCCGATCGGATACGCGGTAACCGCGAGCATCGCGATTGCCGCAGGGGCGCAAAGCAGCCAGCCGAGGCGGCGCTCGGATCGGGCACGGTCTGTCATCGGATCGACCTCACAGGAGGCCCTCCCGGTTGACGCCCTGCTCGACCTTGTCCTTCAGCTCGTCGTAAACGGGTTCGGGATCATCGGGATCGATCTTTGTCGGGGGGTGGAGGGCGGACTGGATCGCCAGACTGACGTCCTGGTAGGCGGGGGTGACCGGCCTCGGACCAGCGGTCTCGATCGATTCCCTGACCAGGTTGGCGAAACCGGGGAAGGCCTTCTTCACCTGGGGGGTGTCGTAGAGCCCGGAGCGGGCGGGAGCCAGCCCGTCAAGTTCGGTCACCGTGAGCTGCTGGGCGGGTGCGGTCAGGCACTTCGCCGCCTCGAAGGCGAGGTCGGCCTTCTCCGAGAAGGCGCTGACCCCGAGGTTGAAACCGCCAAGCGGGGGCTTGCTCTCCAGGCCGGGGGTGATTCCCGGGAAGCGGGCCGCACCCATGTTCTTCGCGATCTTCGGCGCGTTCTCCTTGGCGCTGCCGAAGGCGAAGGTGTAGTTGACCATGAAGGCGGCGCCGGCCTCGAAGCCGAGCCTGGCCGTGTCCTCGTCGCTGGTCGTGAGGTTGGGGGCTGCGGCGGAGGAGTTCGCCATCAGACCCATAGAGGCCAGAGCCTTCTCGGTCGGGGCGGGAGCCAGATCAACGGTTTCGGGTCCGGAAAGCACCTGGGTTCCGGCTGACTCGATCATTGCGTTGGCCCAGACGGTGAAACCCTCGTAACGATCGGCCTGAACCTGGATCTGGCCACCGTTTCCGGGGCCGATCTTCTCGGCCATCCGGACCATTTCATCCCAGGTCTCTGGCGGCTTCGGCACCAGGTCCTTCCTGTACCAGAGCAGCTGGGTGTTGGAATTGAACGGCGCGCCGTAGAGCTTGCCCTCGAAACTTGCCGTTTCGACCACCGGCGGAAAAACTCCCCGCTTGACTTCGGAGGCATCGCGCCCTGACCACTCTCTGATCCAGCCCGCGTTCGCGAACTCGGCGGTCCAGACAACATCCATCCCGATCAGGTCGATCGAGGAGTCTTCCGCGCCAAGACGCCTGACAAGCTGCTCGCGCTGCTGCGAAGCGTCGGTCGGCAACAGCTCGAGCTCGATGTCGTACCTGCCGCCGGACTGCCGGGAACAGGTCTCGGCAACTTCCTGGATCGAGCCGCCCGGCTGGATCGCAATGAACCACTTGAGCGAAGTGCCTTCGGAGTCATCTCCGCCGCAACCGGAAACGAGAGCTGCCGCTATCGCCGCGACGCAGGCGACCGATGCCAGGCGTACCCGTCTCCGTCCTCTCATGTGACCGGAGTTACCCGGTCACGGGTTCAATCAATCACTTGTAGCGCTTCCGCGCCTTCTTGATGCACGCATTCTGAGCCGACTTCCCATCCAGCTTCCGGCACTTGATGATCGCGGCCTTCAGGCGGGCCGCCTTGATGCAGTTCGCCCGCTTGCGCTTGGCCTTCGCCCCCTTGCCCTTGATCTTCTTGCACTTCGCGATGGCCTTCTTCAGATTGAAGGCGGCGACGGGAGTGTAGGAGGGGTCGACTCCCGTCAGTGTGAAGTCGGTCTCGAAGTCACGTTCGACCGGCGAGACTACGATCAGATAAACGGTGCCCTTTTCCGGGGCTATGGCGAGGCGTCCGCCGAAACCAGCACGGCAACCCTCGCCGGCCTGGACGAGCTTGTTCAGGTTCGAGTAATCCGTGCCCGTGTAAACCGCGACTCTCACCGGTTCCTTCACGGCGCAGGCCTCGATGATTATCGGGTCGTCATCAGGTGCCGTCCACCGGTACCAGACAGACGGTGAATTCTGGCCGTAGTCGTAGTCGTGGGAGGGTTCGCTGTCCTCGAAGGTGGCATCGATCGTCGACCCGTTGACCTTGAACTTCTGGCTCTTGCCCAGCCCGATTGCCTGCTCCAGGTTGTCGTTGGCGGGAACCTCGAGGGAATGGACATCCAGCTCGAACGGCCCGTAGGCACCCTGGAACGGACCACCCCCGACCGCGATGTTGTAGGTCACACCCGCTACCGCGTCAAGGGTGACTCCGCAATGGGGGGAGTACGGCGGTTCCGCATTGACCTGGGTGAGGGTCCCGACGGTCGCACCCGTGTAGACGCTGACTCGCGCCGGAAATTCGCGGCTGCAGCCGCGGACCCGCACCGGTCCGCTCGTGGTGGGAGTCCAGCGGTACCAGACCGACTTGTTGGCGGGGTTGATGCCGCTGTGTCCGGGCTCACCCACCTCTGTCGTCGCGAAGTTGTTGTCACCATTTGCGGTGACGGGCAACCCGGGGCCGATCACCGCGGCATTGGCGAAGTTGTCGTTCGGTGGCGGGGGCGCCGAGGACAGCTTGAGCGTGTAGTTCAACTCGCCACGGATAGTTCCGCTGAAAGCGAGGCGGTAAGTGGTTCCCGCAACAACGCTCACGTCCATTTCACATTCGTTGGTTGAACTGACTGAAACCAGAGTGCCAAGCGTGTTTCCGGTGTAGAGCGCTATGACCAGATTTCCTGCTCCGTCGACGAGCACCGGATCGCAGACGCTGATTCGCGCCCTGCCGGTCGCGGCAGGCGTCCATGTGTACCAGACAGATCTGGCAGATCCCGAACCGCCAAGCGCAGCCGGTTCGCCTGCCTGCCAGCCTGAGTCCACCGTCGTTCCGTTCAGCTGGGTAGGAAGATTCGGCGAGATGGCAGTCGCGTTCACAAAATTGTCATTTACCGGAGCGCTGAGCGGGCGAAGCCGGAAAGTGAAAGTTCCCTGGTCGTTCCCGTAGTCGACCTGGATGTTGTAGGTCGTCCCGGCTGCTGCGTTGAAGCGGAGGCTGCACGCCCCGGCTGTCTCGGCCACCAGTACCTGGCCCAGGAGGCTGGCGCCGGTGCGGACGGCGATCCGCTCTGTCGGGTATTCCGACCCTGAGAACCCCGCCGCGCAGAGATCGACGACGTTCGTCCCGTTGGCAGGGGCGATCCAGCGAAACCAGACCGTAGCCAGCGGATCGTTGCTGAATATCGAAGGCTCGCCTATCTCGCTGGTCGCGTCGACCGTCGAGGCTGGCACCGATACGGGCAGGGCAGGACCCACGGTCTGGGCCGCGCTGAAGTTGTCGTTCGCGGGCGCCGCAAGGGCCGAACCAGTCTGGATCGAAACCAGCGCCAACAAGGCCAGCGGAACCAGCACCAAAAGACGAAACCCTGTCCTCAAAATCTCCTGCCCCTCTCTTATTGGTGAGGACCAATGCCCCCGGAACCCATAAGAGTAACACATCGGTAAGGCGCTGACTAGTGGAGTTGCCTCGCCGGATCGGTGGTCCTTAGCTCTTCAGCCAGGCTGACGGCGTCGTAGGCACCGGTATGGCGGATTCCGTTGACGAAGAACGTGGGTGTGCCATGAGCTCCGCTGGCATCCCCGGACGCAGCGTTTTCCTGAACCCGCTTCGAGAATCTGCCGCTCTGGACGTCCTCGACGAACTGATCTACATCGAGGTCGAGTTTGCCCGCGTATCCGATCAGGTCCTCTATGTCCAGGTCGCCCTGATGGTCGTACAGCTCGACATGCATTTCCCAGAACTTGCCCTGGGCGTTGGCTGCCTCGGCCGCCTCGGCCGCGAGTTCGGCATGTGGATGTACGTCAACGAGGGCGAGGTGGCGGTACACGTAGACCATCTCTTCTCCCATCCGCTCCCGGAGCTCCCTGATCATTCCGGTGGCGCGGCCGCAATACGGACACTCGTAGTCCCCGTACTCGACCAGCACGTAAGGGGCGTCCGGATTGCCCAGGTAGTGGTCCTTCTCGGGATCGAAAGGAGCGTCCAGGAATCGGGGCAGGCTGGCGCTCGTCTCCCCACGGAATACAGCGGCGAGCTTGAAGATGCTCCAGGCGACGATCACCGCCAGGATCGAAGCGATGAAAATGCCCACCACTGCACGGTCCTGGGTTTCGATGTCCTCGTAGGCCAGTCGCGCGATCAGCAGTGAGATCGTGAATCCGATGCCCGAAAGAGCGGCTCCACCTATCGTCTGTCCCTTGCCGATGCCACGCGGCAACTCACCAACCCGGGACTTGACCGCCACCACGACTCCCGTGGTTATGCCAAGGGTCTTGCCGATAACCAGGCCGGCTACTACGCCCCAGGTCAGAGTTGACGTGATCGCGTCACCGAGCACGCCGCCACCGAGGTTGACGCCGGCGTTGGCGAGCGCGAACAGCGGCACGATCGCATAGCTGGTGATCGGGTGGAGCATCGTCTGGAAGCGCTCGTTTGGAGAAACCGCCTGCTGGACACTCTGGTTGGCGGTGCGGGCAACCTCAGGCAGGGGCGACTGGCGGAAGGCCCGGACCCGGCGTGCGGCACGCTCCACCTTTTTCGGCTCGGGCGGGTAGGCGGCGACCAGGAGGCCGGCGAGCATTCCGGCCAGCGTCGCGTGAACGCCGGATTCCATCGCGGCGACGAACAGAACAACCAGGACCGCGAGATAGGCCGCTGAACGCCACACATTCAGTCTCGGGAAGAGAGCGATGAGTGCCAGGCAGATGAGGCAGACACCAATCGCAACCGGGTCGATCGAGTCCGAATAGAAGATTCCGATCACGCTGATCGCGACGATGTCGTCGACGATCGCAAGAGTGAGGAGGAATACCCGCAGCTGAGTCGGGAACTTGGGACCGACGATCGCCAGTGCGCCGAGCAGGAAGGCCGTGTCGGTTGCGATCACGATGCCCCAGCCGTGCTCGTTGCCCGATCCCGCGTTGATTCCGAGGAAGATCAGCGCCGGGAGCAGCATCCCGCCGATACCTCCGAGCACTGCGACCCAGACTCGCTTGCGGTCTGTCAGCTCGCCCATTGAAAGCTCTCGCCGCACCTCCATTCCGATAACGAAGAAGAAGGTCGCCATCAGGGCCTCGTCAATCCAGTAGCGGATCGGGTGGTCGATGGACCAGTCGGCGAGGCTGATCGAGAGGCTTGTGTTCCAGAAGCTGTCGTAGCTGTCGGCGGCAGGGGAGTTCGACCAGACGAGAGCGGCTACCGCGGCAATGAGAAGCAGCCCGGCACTGCCGGACTCGGTCGCCAGGAACTGGCGCATCGGCTTGGCGACCTGGGCCGCCAGGTCACGTCTGCTCTCGGTTGTAGCGGGGTCGTGAAGGTCCTTCGCCACGTCCCCATTGAACCTATCGGTTCACCCAGTCCGGTCGGACGCCGCCCGACTCTCTAATGAGTGAGGCCGGCCTGGTCTGACTCGATGCGGTCTTCGAGTGAGTCGAAGGCTGCTGCCGCCTCTTCGACCAGGACCTCGACCCTGCTGTTTCCTGCGGTGATGACCAGCTCGTTACCTCCAACCTCACCGATCAGCTCGAAGTCGACACCCTGTCCGCCTAGTTTCTCGAGTTCGGCGGGCTCGCCGGCGATGATGAAACCGCCCGGGCCCTCGCCGAACAGCGCGTCGTCCTCCGAGCAGTCGCGCCTGGCGATGAGAGCAGAAAGTTCACCCTCGAAGCCGATGCCTGAGCTGATCGAGAGTTCGGCCAGTGCAGTGCTTAGGCCACCATCGGACACGTCGGTTGCAGTACGGACACCGCCTGACCGGACTGCATCACGAACCAGTTCGATTGCCGTCTTGACCGGGCCGATCTCGCGGACGGGGAGTCCCTTGCCGATTTCCCCGCGCTGCTTCTCCAGTTCAGATCCAGCCAGTGAGGGATCGAAAGGACCGACCAGGGCGACGGCGTCGCCTTCCTGCCAATTCTCTCCGGCGACCTTTTCCGGGTCGGGGAGTTCGCCGACCATGCCGACGACCGGCGTCGGGTAGATCGGGCCCTGAGGAGTCTCGTTGTAAAGGGAGACGTTGCCGCCAACCACCGGCGCTTCCAGGGCACGACAGGCTTCGGCCAGTCCTTCCACTGCGCGGCCGAGCTGCCAGGCGACCCCGGGCTTCTCCGGATTGCCGAAATTCAGGCAATTGGTCACTCCGAGCGGTTCGGCTCCGACGACCGCGAGGTTCGCGGCGCATTCCAGCGTGGCCTCGATGGTGCCCTGGAACGGATCGCAGGCAACCCGGCGGCCGTTGCCGTCGATCGAGATGGCGATTGCCCGACCCGACTCCGGGATGTTGAGTACCGCTGCATCGGCGGCCCCGGCCCGGTGGACCGTGCGGGAACCGACCACCGAGTCGTACTGCTCGAAGGCCCAGCGCTTCGAGGCGATGGACGGGGATGACAACAGGCTGAGGGTGATGTCACTGGGGGTGGCCTCGTCCTCGATGGTCACCCGGTTGGGGTAGGTCCAGCCAGCTGGCTCCTCGGGGTCGAGGTCGTAGAGGGGACAACCGTCGACCAGGTCGTCAACCCGGATCTCACCGACCGTCTCTCCGTGCTTGAGGATCCGGAAGGTTCCCGAGTCGGTCACTTCGCCGATCACGGCCGAAGCGGTCTGCCACTTGGTGCAGAGCGCAAGTACGGCATCTACCTTCGACGGTTCGACCACCGCGAGCATCCGCTCCTGTGATTCGGAGACCATGATCTCGAAAGGCTCCATGTCGGCTTCCCGCAGGGGGACCAGACCCACATCGATGTCAATGCCCGTATTTCCGGCCGAGGCCATCTCGCCCGCCGAAGAGGTGAGGCCAGCTGCTCCAAGATCCTGGAGGGAGACGAGCAGCTCCTCGGCAAGCAGCTCCTGGCAGCACTCGAGCAGCTTCGACTCCTCGAAGGGGTCTCCGATCTGTACGGTCGGTCGCTTCGCGTCATCGCCTTCGTCGAGTTCGGCCGAGGCCAGGACCGACGCGCCGCCGATCCCGTCGCGGCCGGTAAGCGAACCGAACAGGACGACCTTGTTTCCCGCACCGGCGGCGGCGGCGCGGACCATCTCGTCGGTCCGGGCAATGCCGACACACATCGCATTTACCAGCGGGTTCTGCTCATAGGGCGGTTCGAAGTAGATCTCGCCGCCGACCGTGGGGATGCCCATGCAGTTTCCGTAGTGACCAATGCCACGGACGACGCCGTCCACCAGGTAATGGGTTCTCTCGGTGTCGGGCTCTCCGAACCTGAGTGAGTCCAGGATTGCGATCGGCCTGGCTCCGAGAGCGATCACGTCCCGCAGGATTCCGCCAACGCCGGTCGCGGCTCCCTGAAACGGTTCAACGGCTGAGGGGTGGTTGTGAGATTCGACCTTGAACGCGATCGAGTATCCGTTGCCGATGTCGACCGCTCCGGCGTTCTCGCCCGGGCCCATCACGACGCGGGGTCCATCAGTGGGGAGATTCCTGAGGAGCTTGCGCGAGTGCTTGTAGGCGCAGTGCTCGGACCAGAGCAACGAGAACATCGCCAGCTCGACCCCATTGGGCTCGCGGCCCATCTTCTCGCAGATCAGGTCGAACTCATGATCGGTCAGTCCGAGGGCACGATGGGCGCTCTGCTCGCTCATGCGTTGGCTCCTGCCAGAGCGGGTCCGCGGAAAAGCGCAAGGCCGTCGGTCGAGCCACTGAACTCCTCGACCGCATGTTCGGGGTGAGGCATGAGGCCCAGCACATTGCCGGCCTGGTTTGTGACCCCGGCGATGTCGTTCAGCGAACCGTTCGGGTTGTGGCCGGGGGCGTAGCGGAAAGCAACCTGGTTGTTCGCTTCGATCTCCTCCAGCAGCTCCGGTGGGGCGAAGAAACGGCCCGACTGGTGCTTGAAGGGAATCGAGATCGTCGTGCCCGCTTCAAGTTCGGAGAGAAACGGCGAGTCGGCATCACCGACGATCAGGTCACCCTGACGGCAGATGAAGCGGGTCCTTTCGTTGGTCAGCAGCGCCCCGGGCAGCAGTCCACTTTCACAAAGAACCTGGAATCCGTTGCAGATCCCCAGCACCGGTCCACCTCCGGCAGCAAACTCGGCCACAGCGTTCATGGCGGGAGAGAACCGCGCGATCGCTCCCGCCCGCAGGTAGTCGCCATAGGAGAACCCACCGGGAACCACGATCCCGTCCAGCCCCGAGAGGTCGGTCTCTTCATGCCAGACGAGCCGGGATCCACCTGACCCGCCCCCCTCGCCGAGCGATGCCTCGGCAATCCGGCAGGCGTTCAGCGCGTCGCGTTCGTCACAGGAACCAGGGAACTGCAGCACGCCCCACTTCATTCGGAGATGGTCTCGATCTCGTAGTCCTCGATCAGCGGGTTGGCCAGGAGCTTCTCGCAGAGTTCCTCGAGCCGGTCCGCGTTCTCCGCCTTCAGTTCGACAATCCGGCCGACCCGGACATGTTCGATTCCCTCGAAGCCGAGCGCCGGGAGTGCTCCCTCAACGGCCTTGCCCTGGGCGTCGAGGATGCCTTCCTTGGGGCGGATCAGTACCAGTGCCTGGATCAAAGTTCCCTCCCGGTGATCCGCTCGTAAGCCTCGCGGTACTTGGCTTGGGTCTGGGCGACCACATCCTCGGGAAGCTCCGGCGCCGGCGGGTTGTGATCCCAGCCGGCGGCGTTGGCCCAGTCGCGCACGTACTGCTTGTCGAAGGATGGCTGCGTTTTGCCCGGTTCGTAGAGGTCGGCAGGCCAGTACCGTGACGAGTCAGGGGTCAGGACCTCGTCGCCGAGCACGATCTCGGCACCCGCGTAGGAGCCGAACTCGAACTTGGTGTCGGCGAGGATGATCCCCTTCTCGGCAGCGTGAGCAGCGCCGTACTCGTAGAGCTCGATCGAAATGCGACGCAGCTCTTCCATCAGGTGACGGTCGCCTACGATTTCGGCGGCCCGGTCGAAGTCCACGTTCTCGTCGTGGTCGCCCAGCTCGGCCTTGGTGGCCGGCGTGAAGATCGGGCGCGGCAGCTTGTCGGACTCCTGGAGTCCCTCGGGAAGCCCCACCCCGCAGACCGCGCCGGTCTGCTGGTACTCCTTCCAGCCGGAACCGGAAAGGTAGCCGCGAACCACGCACTCGACCGGGTACATCTCGAGCTTGCGGACCCTGACCGCCCGGCCGGCGACCTCTTCCGGCACGTCGTTGGAGAGGAAATGGTTAGGCACGATGCCGGTCGTGTTCTCGAACCAGAAGTTCGACATCTGGGTGAGGACCTTGCCCTTGTCGGGAATGGCCGTCGGCATGATCACGTCATAAATCGAGATGCGATCGGAGGCGACCAGCAGGAGATCGTCCTCGATCTCGTAGATCTCACGGACCTTGCCGGAATTGACGAGTTTCAGATCTTCAATCGAGGTGCTCATTGCGACCGACTTTACAAGGCATCCGAGTCGGACAAAGGCGGCACCGTTAGGGTTTCGAACATGCGCAAGCGTCTCGTCTCCATCACTGCTGTCTTTGCTCTCGCCTCTCTGGCCTTCGTCCCGAACGCCATGGCGATCCCCGATTGCGAGGGACCTGTCTCCCAGAAGACGCTCTACACAGGACAGGGGGTCCTTGAAGCGGTGATCTCCGGTGGTGGCGGAAAGCTGTTCGTTTCGGGCACCAGGACCGGCTTCGACGACCCCGCCAGTCTGATCAGGATCGACCGTCCGGGCGCTGCTCCGGAAGTCATCTCAAGCGCACCCGCTGGTCCCGGGGGTCTGACCTGGGCAGGAAGGCAGTTGATCTGGGGTAACGGAAACACCTTGGCGGGCGGCCAGTCCGGCGATGCCAACCCGCAGGCAAGGCTCCTGAAAGTGAACCCGAAGAACGGGAAGTACACCACCTGGGCTACCGGACTCGGCATGGCAAACGGGGTTACCAAGGACCGGACCGGCAACGTGTTTGCCTCAAACGACTTCGGTCTGAAACTGGACCGGATCACCCCCGGGGGAGTAACTACTCACGGTTGGGCCGACGTTGAGAGCGGCAACGGAATGGTCGTCGGCAAGAACGGCAAGTACCTTTTCGTCAACCAGACCTTCAGGAACCCTGGCAGCATCGCCCGGGTCGAGCTGGCGAACCCTTCGAACGTCACCACCTGGTTCTCCGCAGCTGGCCTGGACAATCAGGTTCCAGCCTTCGACGGTCTGACGCGCGACGGGGAGAACAACCTGTATGCGGCGGCTTGGGCCCCAGGCGAGATCTGGAAGATCACCCCGGACAGGCAGGTCTGCAAGCTTGCCTCGGGCATCCCCCAGATTTCAAATGTCGCCTTCGGTGGTGGCAAATCAGGATTCAACCGAAGCACTCTCTACGCGGTCGGTTTCGGTGGACAGATCGTTCAGGTCAAGGGCGCCCTGAACGCCACGGTTCCGGCCACCTGAGCGCCCAGACCGGTTAGGTTCGGGGCATGGATGCTTACAAGAGGTATCTCCTGCCTGTCCTGCTGGCCGCCCTGCTGATCGGGGCCGCTCCCGCCCAGGCGAAAACCGTGAACGGTTGTCTGCTCAAACAGAAGGCGAACTGCGGGGGCAAGAAGCTCAACTGGAAACTCGAGTTCCACGGCAAGCTGAACGGGGCCAACTTCCGCAACGCGAAGATGCGAGGGGCCGACCTCAGGAACGCGAATCTCAAGAACGCCGACCTGCGCGGAGCCGACCTGACCAGTGCCGACCTTCGCGGTGCCTGGCTGGTTGGTGCGAAGCTGAATAAGGCGACGCTTTCGACGGCGAACTTCACCAACGCGACGCTTAACCGTGCGAACCTGAGCGCGGTCAGCGCCGAGAACGCCCGGTTCTACGGCTCAAGCCTCGACACCGCCACATTGACCAATGGCGACTTCAGCAACTCGTCCTTCTACGGGGCGGACCTGAGCGGCGCGAACCTGAAGGGTTCGAACCAGCCTCCGCCTCCGCCTCCATTCTCGAACGAACCGGCGAAGACAACGACCAACCTGATCAACGCGAACCTGTGGGGAGCGACGCTCTCGGGCACCGACCTCACGAACGTCAACCTGGAGAACGCCAACCTTTACGGGGTGGTCGCTCAGCCAGACCCGGCCAACTTCACCGGCACCCTGCTCTATTCGGCAAATCTGAACAGCACGATCATGGAAGGGGCGAACTTCACCGACGCTTTCATGCATGCGAGCACGATCCAGATTTCAGCCTTTCAGGGGGCAAACATAACCGATGCTTCCCTCGGTTCGGTGATCATCATGAACTCGAACTTCACGGGCGCCGACTTCACCGGGACGGTTTTCCCGAACGCGCTCTGGTACCACTCGGTTTGTCCGAACGGAGTGCTCCAGGACAGCCTCTGCTGAAGCTGAACCGGATCCAGAACAGGCGGCAGGGTAGGTTCTATCCATGGGCAGGGTTGTTCCGGCACTGGTACTTGCAGTTCTCGCATCGCTGTCGATCGCGTCTTCGGCAACCGCGAAGAAGGTCCCCGAATGCGCGGGCCAGGTGTCAATAAAGAAGATCGATGACAGCGAGCGAAAGCTCAGATCAGCGATCGTGGGTGGCGGGGGCCGGATGTACGTTTCGGGCCGGTCCGGCGAGTACGACCGGATGGCCAGGTTGTGGCGAATCGACCGACCGGGAGCCAAATGGGTCCTTCTCGCATCGGCCACCGGAGGTTCGGGAGGGCTGGCATGGAGGGGCAGGAAGCTGCTCTGGGGCGTCGGTAGCTACGACCCCTACGGGATCTACGGAGGTCCCAGGCCCCGCGAAGCGGACATCCTCGAGGTCAATCCTTCGAACGGCAAGCATTCGGTGCTGGCGCACCGTGTGGGATCGGCGAACGGGGTCGCAACATTGCCGGACGGTTCCATCCTCGCCTCCAACTCTTTCCTTAACAGCTCGAACATCAACCGGGTCTCTCCGCGAGGCTGGATCGAAAGGCCCTGGGCGGAAATCAAAACCCCTTCCGGCATGGTGGTCGGCAAGTACGGCGAGTACATGTACGTCACCAGCCACTACAGCGTGCCGCCCAGGATCAGCACCGTCGAGATAGACAGCCCGGACAACACCACCACCTGGTACCAGCCAACCGACGAAGAACGCAAGTTCTCGTACTTCTCCAGCATCACCAGGGACGGCAACAACAACTTCTTCGTCGGGGCGATCGGTGGTGTCTGGAAGGTCCGACCGGGAAAAAAGGCCTGCGTTTTCGAGATCAGCGACACGCTCGGCGGCCTTACCTTCGGGCGCGGGTCGAAGGGGTTCCAGGGCCGGTACCTGTTCGCCGTGGGAGAAGGAGGCGGTCTCTACAGGATCAGCGGGGCAAGGCGGGCAATCGTCGGTTGAGGTATCGGGTCAAGCGCCAGCTGGCGGCCGCCACATCAGCCACAGCCTCACTCCCTGCTCGATGTCAAGTTCCTTGACCAACTCGAATCCGAAACGTGCATAGAACGGGATATTGCTTTCCCGCTGTGTCTCGAGCCAGCACCCGAAACCGTCACGGTCGGCTGCGTCGAGGCCAGGCTGGAGCAGCGCGCCACCATGCCCCTGCCGCTGGGATTCGGGCGAGACGGAGAGCACCGAGAGGTACCAGTGGGGTTCCTTCGGCCAACTGGAAACGATCAGTCGTTGAAGCTTCGAAGCCTTGCCGAGATGGGGAATTCCTTCGGGCAGGAAGGGAAGGCTCTCGGCCAGGCTTTCCCTGAAATTGTGCTTCTTGGTGCCGGGCGGGTACCAGAGGGCGCCTCCCGCAGCTTCGCCATCCGGTCTGCGGGTCAGCCAGCCTGACTTGCGTGGCACGAAGACATGTCTGACCAGTGACCGGTACTGGCGTCTCTCGACCCTGGCGCGAACCCGGTCGTCGGGCAGCAGCCACATCCATATTTCGTTGTCCTGAAAGCCGCGGGCGATGGCATCGGCTGCCGGCTTCGCTGAAGCCGGGTTGATCGGTTCAGGATCCCGGGGCAGGGTTCTCCTTCGCCCACTTCGCGATGGCCGACGAGTCGCTGATCACTTCGCCATTGTCGAGCACCAGGATTGGCACTTCATTGGTCCCGGAGAGTTCCTTGACTTCCTTGCGGTCCTCGGCCCGGCTGCGCCAGGTCCACGGGAGCATCCGGTAACCGCCCACTTTCCTGATCTCGTACTTGTAGCCCGCTTCGTCAAGCGCGCGACCGGCGTGGGCGCAGGGGTGCATGAAGGCGGGCCCGGTGGTTCCCTTGCCGCATGTGTAAAGCCTCATCCGATCTCCTTCCCATTCGGGTGTCCGTTGGAGATAGATCCGGTCACCGGATCTCCTCCAACCTCTCAAACACCTCGGGGAGGTGGGTGAGGTAGGCGCTGTAGTCGAAGATCTCGTCGAGGTCGAGCTCGGGAGCTGCCTGCCCGATCAACTCGCGGAAATGGGTATCGCCGTCGAACGCTTCGTGTGCCGCCGCCTGGACCGTTCGGTACGCGTCGTCACGGGTCATCCCGGATTCGACCAGTGCCGTCAGGGCCCGCTGGCTGAAGAGGGCACCGTTGGTCAGCTCGAGGTTCGACTTCAGACGGTCCACATGGACCACAAGCCCGGTCGCCACCTGGGTAGCGATGTAGTGCATGTAATCGAGACTGATCGTGGCGTCGGGCAGGATCACCCGCTCGGCACCGGAATGGCTGATGTCGCGCTCGTGCCAGAGAGCCACGTTCTCGAGGCCGGTCTGGGCGTAACCCCGCAGCAACCGGGCGAGACCGGTGAGGCGCTCGGTCCGGATCGGGTTGCGCTTATGCGGCATCGCCGATGAGCCCTTCTGCTGGCCGGTCGCGAACGGCTCCTCGGCCTCACGGACCTCGGTCCGCTGAAGGTGCCGTACCTCGGTCGCGAAACGCTCGATGCCGGCTCCGGCGAGAGCGATCGCCGAGAGAAGTTCCGCATGGCGGTCCCGGGGTACAACTTGCGTCGCGATCTCCTCGCGTTCGAGACCCAGGGTCTCCATGACCCGTCCCTCGATGGTCGGAGGCACCGACGCGTAGGTACCGACAGCGCCCGAGAGCTTGCCGCGCGCCGCCTGTGCTGTGGCCTGCTGCAGCCTCTTCCAGTTGCGGTCGGCCTCGAAGGCGAACCCGGCGAGCCGAAGCCCGAAGGTAGTGGGCTCGGCGTGAACGCCGTGGGTTCGACCCATGGCGAGCGTGTCGCGGAACTCGAAGGCCCTCTCGATCAGGGCGTCCCTGTACACCTTGGCCCCCTCGACCAGAATGCCCCCGGCTTTGGTCAGCTGCACGGCCAGCGCCGTGTCGAGAACATCTGACGAGGTCAGTCCGAAGTGAATCCAGCGGCCTTCCTCTCCGATCGAGGCGGCGACAACGTCGACGAAGGCTGCCACGTCATGGTTCGTGATCTCCTCGCGAGCGTTCACCTCCTCGACCGTGAAGGTGCCCTTCTCCCGACAGATCGCGGCCGCTTCGGCTGGGACGACACCTTCCGCAGCCCATGCGTCGGTCGCTGCGAGCTCGACGTCAAGCCAGGACTGGAATTTCGCCTGCTGGGTCCAGACCGCGCCCATCTCGGGGCGGGTGTAACGCTCGATCATCGGGGCTCAGCCAGCCAGGTTGATGATTCGGGTGGCAAGGACACCGGCGTTCTTGGCCCCGTCAATCGCCACGCAGGCCACCGGGACGCCCGGCGGCATCTGGACCGCCGAGAGCAGGGCGTCGAGCCCACCAAGTGACTTGCCCAGGATCGGTACGCCAATCACAGGAAGTTCGGTGTGGGCGGCCGCAACACCGGGGAGGGCCGCCGACATTCCCGCGCCGGCGATGATCACCTTGATGCCGCGCATCTTGGCGTTCGTGCAGTAGTCAACTACAAGTTCGGGGTCCCGGTGGGCCGACATGACCCGGACCTCGTAGGCGATTCCGGCATCCTCGAGGGCCTGACCGGCCGGCTGCATCTTGGGCTTGTCGTTCTTCGAGCCCATGATGATCCCGACTTTGGGTTCCTCGACTTCGATCTCCTCGAAAAGCTGCTCGACGGAGGAAATCGTTACCGGCTGCTGGGGGGTTTCGCTCATTGGTCCAGTTCTCTCTCGCGTCGGACCGCCCGTTCGGCGATGTCCCGTCGCATCTGTTTGCCATCGAAGTTGATTGCTTCTGCCGCATCGTAAGCGCGATCGCGCGCCGTTGCAGCGTCGGGGCCGACACCCGTCAGGTTCAGCACCCTCCCGCCAGCCGTCACTATCTGCCCGTCCTGTTCGGCGGTGCCTGCGTGAATTACCTCTGCTGACCCGGCCGCCTCGTCCAGTCCGGTGATCACGTCCCCCTTCGACGAGGATGCGGGGTATCCGGCGGAAGCAAGCACGACAGTGATCGCGAAGTCCTTCGCGAAGCTGACTTCCTTCTCGACCAGGCCCCCCGGGATCGAGGCGGCCAGAAAGAGGTCCACCAGGTCCGACTCGAGCCTGGGCAGGACCGCCTGGGTCTCCGGATCCCCAAAGCGGGTGTTGTACTCGAGTACCTTCGGCCCGTCAGCGGTCATCATCAGGCCCGCGTACAGCACCCCGTGAAAGGGGTGGCCGCGTCGCGCCATCAGGTCGACGATCGGCTGGTGCACCATGGCCGAGAGTTCCTCCAGCTGGTCCGGGGAAACCGTCTGCACCGGGGAATAACTGCCCATCCCCCCGGTGTTCGGGCCGGTGTCACCTTCGCCGATCCTCTTGTAGTCCTGTGCGGGTGCAAGCGGGATTGCCCGTTCGCCATCACAGATCGCGAGCAGCGAAAGCTCCTCGCCCTCAAGGAACTCCTCGACCACTACTTCCGTCTCACCGAAGCGCTGCTCGGTGAAGAAGACCTCAATCGCATCCCGGGCTTCCTGCTCGTCGAGGCAGATCAGGACTCCCTTGCCAGCTGCCAGGCCGTCAGCCTTGAGAACGACCGGGCACCCGGTCTCCTCAAGCCTGGCGAGCGCTGCCTCCCGGTCGGTGACGACACCGTAG
Source organism: Solirubrobacterales bacterium (assembly GCA_020438425.1). Classification (GTDB taxonomy): domain Bacteria; phylum Actinomycetota; class Thermoleophilia; order Solirubrobacterales; family 70-9; genus 67-14. Next base: position 1,157 of record JAGQUQ010000024.1, on the reverse strand, counting down.
CCAGCCGTCGGTACGCCGGCCTCGACCATTGCTTCCTTTGCGTAGGCCTTCGAACCTTCGAGCCGGGCAGCGGCGCCGCTGGGGCCGAACGAGGCGATACCGGCCTCGGCAAGGGCATCCACGACCCCGGCGACGAGGGGGGCCTCCGGACCGATCGCGACCAGGTCCACTTCGAGTTCACGGGCCTTCGCCGTCACCGCTGCGGGATCGACCGGGTCGAGGTCGGGCAGGCAGGTTGCGTCAGCGGCAATGCCGGGATTGCCAGGGGCACAGAAGAGCTCCGGCGACTGAGGGGATCGGGAGAGAGCCTTGACGATGGCGTGCTCACGGCCGCCACCGCCAAGGACGAGGATGCGAATGCTCAAGGGTTCTTCAGCCCGCCAGAACTTCCGCCAGCCGCTCGGCCGACAGGGCGGCAAGCGTCTGACTCTTCATGGTTCCACGCGATCCCATCTCGATTGACACCTTCGCCATCACTTCATCTGACGGGGCTTCGATGATCGAGACGAAGTCGAACTGGCCGAGGGTGGTGTACTGGGCGACCACCGTTGCGCCAAGCGCTTCGACTTCGCGATTCACCTCGGCCACCCTGCCGGGATGGCTCTTCACGGTCTTGACACCCTCGGATGTCAGGTTGGTCAGCATCACGTAAGTCGGCATCTCTTTCCTCTCCTTGATTTGCGACATTCGTCGACCGGCAACCGGTCTTGGGCCAGCATATGACAGTGCGAGTTCCCTGAGGACCGGCTCAGTCGAGAACCGAGAGAACTTCCCGCGCCCAGCGGATGTTGCCCCTCTCGAAGGCGATGCCGCGCTTCAGTGCCAGATAGGGACCGAAGTCTTCTCTGGCCGGTCCCGCCGCGAGGAATTCCTTCTCGGTTCCGTTGCCGAGGATGGCTTCCCGGAGTCCTTCATACATCTCGAGCTTGCGGCGGCTGAACTCGAGCCGGTCACGGATTGCGGTCGCGACATCGTCCCGGTTATCCGGGTTGATGCTGGCGACTTTGACCAGGAGATCGTCCCGGACAACCGTCGGTCTAGTGGTGTTCCGAATGAACTCGCGAAGCTCGCGGCTTCCATCCCTGGTGATGCTGAAGACCCGCTTGTCTGGCCGCTTCTCCTGCCTGACGGTCCTCGCCTTGACCATCCCTTCGCCC
>JAGQUQ010000249.1 GCA_020438425.1 Solirubrobacterales bacterium | reverse complement strand
CAACAACGCCGGCCGCTCCATCCGCCGCGGCATCGAGAACTCCTATGACCGTATGCACGATTTCGACCGCACCATGGCGATCAACTATTTCGGCGCCCTGCATCTGACCATGGGGCTGTTGCCGGGCATGTCGGCGCGCAAGCGCGGCCACGTCGTCAACATCTCGTCGATCGGCGTGCTCACCAATGCGCCGCGCTTCTCGGCCTACGTCGCCTCAAAGGCGGCGCTCGACGCCTGGACGCGCTGCGCGGCGTCCGAATTCCTCGACCGGCACATCCATTTCACCACCATCAACATGCCGCTGGTGGCGACGGACATGACGGCGCCGACCAGCCTCTACAAGAACGTCCCGATGCTCTCGACCGACGAAGCGGCCGATTTCATCGTCGACGCCATCATCCACAAGCAATCGCGCATCGCCACGCGGCTCGGCATCCTCGGGCAGGTCATCAACGCGCTGACGCCGCGCTTCGGCCAGATCATCATGAACACGACGTTCCGGATG
>JAGQUQ010000248.1 GCA_020438425.1 Solirubrobacterales bacterium | reverse complement strand
GGACCCTCAAGCTGATGCTGGAGGAAGGCATTTCGCTGCGTGAAAAAATGACCCTGTTCTGGCACAACCATTTTGCCGTCAGCAACGTCAATGACCCCAAATTCCTGTACCGGCACGTCGAACTGCTGCGAAACTTTGCCTGGGGCAATTTCCGGGAGCTGATGAAGGAGATCACCGTCGATCCGACCATGCTCCGGTTCCTGAACGGCAATCAGAACACCCGTACGGCGCCCAATGAGAACTACGCCCGCGAACTGATGGAACTCTACACCCTGGGCAAGGGCGACCTCGCCGGCCCCGGGGATTATACCACCTTCACGGAAGACGACGTGATCCAGATGGCCAAAGTGCTGACCGGCTGGCGCGACCGCGGATTCAACACCGTCAACCCCGATGTGAACGTCGAATCCTTTTTCACGCTCAACCGGCACGATACCGGATCCAAACAACTCTCCCACCGGTTCAACAACGAAGTGATCACCAACCTGGGCGATCAGGAATACGCC
>JAGQUQ010000247.1 GCA_020438425.1 Solirubrobacterales bacterium | reverse complement strand
CATCTACACGCGCATCATGAATCCGACCCAGGCGGTGTTCGAAACGCGGGTCGCGATGCTCGAAGGGGGCGCGGCCGGACTTGCGGTGGCCTCCGGTCAGGCAGCGGAAACGCTCGCAATCCTGAACATCGCGGGCGCCGGCGACGAGATCGTGGCGACCACCAGCCTTTACGGCGGCACCTACAACCTCTTCGCCTACACGCTCCCGAAACTCGGATTGAGCGTGAAATTCGTTGAACCCACCCCGGAAGCCGTCGCGGCCGCCATCACCGACAAGACCAAGGTCGTCTATTCGGAAACGGTCGGGAATCCCAACTTGATCACGCTCGACATCGCCGGCGTGGCCGAGGTTACTCACGCCGCCGGCGTGCCGCTGATGATCGACAACACCTTCCCCTCGCCATACCTCGTCAATCCGATCGCACACGGCGCCGATATTGTGGTCCACTCCGCCACCAAGTTCATTGGCGGGCACGGAACCAGCATCGGCGGTGTCGTGGTCGACG
>JAGQUQ010000246.1 GCA_020438425.1 Solirubrobacterales bacterium | reverse complement strand
CCGCTGCCGCAGACGATGGGCTTCCAGTTCCTTGCCTTCGGACTCGAGTTCCTCGAGTCGCTGGTCCAGTTCGGTCCTGATCGCTTCGAGAGTGCGCTCGACCGAGTCCTCCTCGGTCACGTAATGCGTGGCCGGCCAGATCGAAACGTGCTGGACCTCGTCGAGGATCTCCCCGGTCAGCGGGTCGAAATGGTGAATCGCTTCGATCTCGTCCCCGAACAGCATGATCCGGAAGGCGGACTCCGCGTAGGAGGGCATGATCTCCAGCACCTCGCCCTTGACCCGGAACGAACCGCGGCTCAGCACCGTGTCGTTGCGCTCGTACTGGAGCCGGACCAGCTTGCGCAGCACCTTGTCGCGGTCAATCCACTCCCCCACCTTGAACAGCTGCATCTGCTGCTGGTAGAGCGCCGGGGAGCCGATGCCGTAGATGCAGGAAACCGAGGCGACGATTATCACGTCCCGGCGGGCCAGCAGCGAGGCGGTTGCCGCATGCCGGAGCCGGTC
>JAGQUQ010000245.1 GCA_020438425.1 Solirubrobacterales bacterium | reverse complement strand
AAGTAAGGGCCATGCGACCGGTAGACCCGGTCGCCTCGGCGAGCCGGTGTCCCCAGCGCGGTGGCACCTCCTGAAGCAGCGCGATATCCCACTTCGCCGCGGCAAGGAAGGCCGCGAACTCGCGAAAAAGGTCCCGGTTCAACCTGACGTGATCGGGCCCGAGGACCGGTCGCCCGAAGAATCTCCAGGCGAACCCTCCCGCTGGAACGCCGGGTACATCCCCCCCTGGCGCCGGAGGAAAGTCGCGCCCGTGGAACAGGTTCCAGCTGAGAACCCGGAACTTCAAATCACTGGCTGCGGGCTTCCGAGATGACCAGCCAGATGCCGACCACGGAAGAGCCGAGAAGAAGCAACCAGGCCAGCGTGCCGAGGCCGGTGTCGAACATCTTCGGGGCTCCGGCGACCAGCAGGACGATCAGGCCGTACGACGCGTAGAGCACCACCCGCCGGGATTCGGGCAGAGCGAGCAGGCTGGTCCGGAAGTCGTAGGTCAGCCTGTAAACGGTCC
>JAGQUQ010000244.1 GCA_020438425.1 Solirubrobacterales bacterium | reverse complement strand
CACGGCGATCAAGCTGGTCATCGACGAGATCCGGGACGAGCCGGAGACCGACCCGAACGACATGGTCATCATCAAGATGCTGCGCAAGGTAATCCCGGTGACCGCCACCTACGAGTCCGACCACCTCTACGTGCACAAGCGCGGGAAGTTCGCGCTCACCCCGCTGTTCATCGCGCTCGTGGCCATCGGCCTCATGGACGTCATGTTCGCCCTCGACTCGATCCCGGCGATCTTCGGGCTGACGCGGGAGCCGTTCATCGTGCTCACGGCCAACATCTTCGCGCTCATGGGTCTGCGGCAGCTCTACTTCCTCATCGGCGGCCTGCTCAAGCGGCTCGTCTACCTCAGCCTGGGGCTGTCGGTGCTGCTCGCCTTCATCGGCGTCAAGCTCATCATGCACGCGCTGCACGAGAACACGCTCCCGTTCATCAACGGCGGTGAGGGCCTGCACGGCATCCCGGAGATCCCGATCTGGCTCTCCCTCGTCGCGATCGTCGTCATCCTCGGTG
>JAGQUQ010000243.1 GCA_020438425.1 Solirubrobacterales bacterium | reverse complement strand
TCCCGTTTCCCACTCCCGTTCGCCGGCCATGCAGAACGCCGCGCTGGCGGCGGCCGGATTGACTGGATGGGAATACGAGGCGATCGACGTGGAACCCGGTCAGTTCCGGGGCCTTGTCCGCAAGTTGCCGGAGTTGGGCTTCGTCGGAGTGAACGTGACCGTCCCGCACAAGGAGGCGGCCCTGGAAATCGCCGACGAGGCCTCCGTTGCTGCCGAGGCGATCGGGGCGGCCAACACCCTGAGCTTCCGGGACGGGATGGTGCTGGCCGAGAACACCGACGCTCCCGGCCTGATCGACGCACTCGCGGATGCCGCGGCCGGCGCCGATCGGAGAAGGGCGCTCGTCCTCGGAGCGGGAGGAGCCGGGCGGGCCGTGGTCTGGGGCCTGGCCCGGGACGGATACGAGGTGATGCTCTGGAACCGGACCCGGTCCAGGGCGGAGGCTCTGGCCGCAGAACTCGGTGTCGAGGCGATTCCCTCCGACCAGCATGCGGCAATTGACCCCGGACCG
>JAGQUQ010000242.1 GCA_020438425.1 Solirubrobacterales bacterium | reverse complement strand
TCGACAAGCTGGTCGAGCACCGCAGCGAGATCCCCGCCGTGGAGAAGGTCGTCATCATCGACGGCAAGGGCGACGGCGACTGGGTGATCACCCTCGAGGAGCTCGAACAGCTGGGCAAGCAACTGCTGGCCGACTCGCCGACCGCGGTGACGGAACGCGTCGAGGCCATCCGGCCCGAGCAGTTGGCGACCCTGATCTACACCTCGGGGACCACCGGTAAGCCCAAGGGGGTGCGGCTGACCCACGAGGCGTGGACCTACACCGCGTCGGCGCTGGACTCCCTGCAGGTGCTCACCGACAAGGACCTCAACTACCTCTGGCTGCCCCTGGCGCACTCGTTCGGCAAGGTGATGCTGGCCGTGCCGCTGGTGGTCGGCTTCCCGACCGTGATCGACGGCCGGGTGGACAAGATCGTCGAGAACCTGGCGATCATCCGCCCCACGTTCATGGGCGCGGTGCCCCGCATCTTCGAGAAGGTGCACGGGCGGATCACCGAGATGATCGCCGAAGAGG
>JAGQUQ010000241.1 GCA_020438425.1 Solirubrobacterales bacterium | reverse complement strand
GACTACCCGGCCACCGGCGAGTACACGGCGGAACACGCGGTCCCGGTCACCGGGGAGCACACAGCCGAGCATGCCCTGCCCGAGTCCGCCGAACACGACTACCCGGCGACCGGCGAGTACACGGCCGAGCATGCCCTGCCCGAGTCCGCCGAACACACGGCCGAGCATGCCGTTCCGCCGCCGCAGCCGAAGCTGAGCCGGGCCGAGAAGAAGGCGGCGAAGAAGGAGAAGAAGGAACGCGAGCGCCAGGAGAAGGAGGCGGCCAGGGCCGCCGAGGAGCCGGCCACCCCCGTACCGGCTCCGGCCCCTTCGGCCACCGCTCCTGCCCCCTCCGCCACGGCCCCGACACCTTCGGCCGGCGCGCCCACCCCTTCCGCCACCGCGCCGACCCCTTCCGCTACCGCTCCTGCCCCTTCAGCCAAGACCCCGCCCGTGAGCCCCCCGGCCGCAGCTCCGAAGGCGCCAGCCGAAGCGCCCTCCTCGGAGAAGCCCGCAGAAACACCCGCGGAGAAACC
>JAGQUQ010000240.1 GCA_020438425.1 Solirubrobacterales bacterium | reverse complement strand
GACCTCCGTATAGGTGTAGATCACGAGGTTCCCCGGAACATTAAACACAAACTCGCCGGTGAACACCTCGTCCACGCTCGTCTTGTCGCCCTTCCGCAGCAGGGGAGTGAGCTCACCGATGTCCGGAGTCATGCTCCGGGTCAGTCCGTGTGATTCACAGTAGAAGTCGTAGAAGGCGTCCTCGGCCTGCCGGTCGGCGATGCCGAAGACGACCAGGAGAATCACCGCGAAGATGATCAGGAAGCCGATCAGCCCGATCCCCGGGCCGGCGAAGGCGGCGAGGATGCCGCCGCCGACGACCGAGAGGCCGACCAGCCAGGCCCAGGTCGACTTCTTCCGCATCATCGACTTGAACTTGGCCGAGCGCAGCTGATTGGCGTGGTGTACCGCTACGGTGCCCTCACCGGCCGAGTCGGGGGATTTTCCGTCCGGTTGCGTGGAGTCGCTCAATTTTCTTCCTTCGTTTCGATCCGGATTTCAGGTGAGTCGGAATGAAGCTCTGCCGGTGAGCTCTGGTCGACCTCTTCC
>JAGQUQ010000023.1:29650-31761 GCA_020438425.1 Solirubrobacterales bacterium | reverse complement strand
TCGGCCTCTCGATTCTTTCCGGCTCTCACCTGGAACTGATTCCCGAAGTGGTGCGGCTCCTGAAGGAGGAAGGCGTCGAGGTTCCGGTGGTTGCCGGCGGCATCATCCCGCCGGAAGATGCCGCCCGCCTCAAGGAAGCCGGAGTCGCCGGTGTCTTCACCCCGAAGGACTTCGACATGAACGAAATCATGGGCGAGTTCGTTGACCTGGTGGCCGAAAACAAGAAATCCGAGCCCGCCGCCGCGTAAGAGCCGGATGCCGTGAGTGATCAGCTCCATCTGCTGACTCACGGCATACCGGGCGTCATTTTCGGTGTGCTGCTGGCCTTCTTCCTGATCGGGACGATCGGGTCGATCTGGGGCCTCAGGCGAGGCCTCGAAGGTGGTGAGCGAATCCTCCGGGTTACGGCCATGATTCTCGGCCTGGCCGGGATCGGCATCGCCGGTTACGTGGTCGTCACCGTCGAGATCATGGACCAGATCCCTCAATGCGTGGGCGGGGGAGGCGGATGCGCCGCGGTCGAACACAGCAAGTACTCGAGGATCGAGGGAGTCCACGTGTCGGTCCTCGGTCTGATCGGGTATCTGCTGATCTTCGGAGCTTCGATCTGGCGGGGTGACAACGCGCGGCTGGCCGCCTTCTTTCTCTCCCTGTTCGGGTTCGGATTCAGCCTCTATCTGACCTACCTGGAGCTCTGGGAGATCCTGGCAATCTGCCAGTGGTGTGTTGCTTCGGCGATCGCGATGACGATGCTCTTCGTGGTCAATACCTGCCGCCTGATCGTCTTCTACGGCACCGATGACCAGGAAGGCATCGAACCCGCGAGCAACGGCCAGGGCGCCCGGCCTGTGTAGGCTCGCTGCCCGATGTTTGCCCTGCTCGACGACCAGCGATTCATCATCAGCCGGGACATCCCGACCGAGATCGGGCTGCTCTTCGTGGCCGTGGCGGTGATCGCCCTCGGCTTCGTGATCTGGGGGTACCGGACCGAAGGAACCCGCGGGGAAAACATCCTGCGGTCCACCGCTGCCGTGCTCTGCGGGCTGGGACTGACCGTGGCCGGCTACATCGCCTGGAAGGCGCTGATCGTCGAGGAGCCTTTCCAGTGCGCCGGAGGTGGCGGTGGCTGCGCCCTGGTCGAGAAAAGCAAGTACGCCAGGTTCCTCGGCATTCACATGTCGATCTGGGGTCTGATCGGCTACACGACAATCCTCGGGGCCACGATCTGGAAGGGTGACAATGCCCGGCTCGCCGCCTTCGGCCTGTCCCTTTTCGGTTTCGCCGTCAGCCTCGTCCTGCGTTACCTCGAGCTCTGGCAGATCCACGCGGCCTGCCAGTGGTGCTGGGCCAGCGCGGTTCTCATGACCCTGCTTTTCGTGGTCAATACCTGCCGCCTCGTCAAGTACTACGGCACGGGCGACGAGGCGAGATAGAGCCAGATCCGGCGTCCTAGTAGCATCCCTTCGCAATGGCTACCGGACCGCAGCAGAAGAGAAAAGAACTCCGCGAAAAGCGCCTCGCCGCCGAGGCCAAGTCGCAGAGTTCGGACAAGCGTCAGAACCTGATGAAGATCCTCGGGATCGCAGCCTTCCTGGTTGTGGTCGGGGTGGTCGTCGCGATCATCGCGATCAGCTCAGGCAACTCGGACAACGAACCGGGTGAGAACGGCAGTGGCACCGCAGCCGCGAGCATCGAGGGTCTGGCCCAGTCCGGCAACCTGCTCGGTGACCCGAAGGCCCCGGTCACCCTGGTCGAGTTCGGGGACCTGCAGTGCCCGGTCTGCAAGCAGTACTCGGAAGAGGTCCTGCCCGAAGTCTTCGCCGGTCCGGTCAAGGACGGCACCGCAAACGTCGAGTTCGAGAACTGGGCCATCCTTGGCCCCGATTCCCTGCTCGCCGCCAAGGCCGCGATCGCTGCCGGCGAGCAGAACCGGATGTGGACGTTCCTCGAGACCTTCTATGACAACCAGGGCATCGAAAACTCCGGCTACGTCACCGACGATTTCCTGACCGACATCGCCGAGAAGGCCGGCGTTCCGGACATCGACAAGTGGAACGTGGACCGCGAGTCCGACGCCGCCCAGTCGGAACTTGACCGGATCGACGCCGATG
>JAGQUQ010000023.1:0-29556 GCA_020438425.1 Solirubrobacterales bacterium | reverse complement strand
CGGCGTTCCGGACATCGACAAGTGGAACGTGGACCGCGAGTCCGACGCCGCCCAGTCGGAACTTGACCGGATCGACGCCGATGCTTCCGACAACGGCTTCACCGGCACCCCCTCCTTCGCCTTCCGCGAAGCGGACGGAAGCCTGACCCCGCTCGAAGACACCCAGACATCGCAGGCGATCATCGACGCGATCAACGAGCAGGCCAAGTCCGCCAAATCGGGCAACAATTCCGGCAACGGCCAGTGATCTGAGCCTGGCCGCCTCCCCCGTGGTGGCGGCCAGGTAAAACTACTGTCATGGAATCGCGCATCTCCTCATGGCTCAGGTGTTATCGCTGCTGGTCCCGGAACCTCGAGGTCCAGGTCCATTACGACGCGATTCGCCCGATCGATCCGGAAACGGGAATTCCGACCGAGGGAGACGACGAGATCCAGGAGTCGGTGGTCCAATGCCTCGACTGCATGCATGACCAGCCGCACCTGACCTTCGACCGGGACCGGGTCGTCCCGATCGAGGATCGCTGGGAGCGGATGGTTGCCGGAACCCCCTGGGTCGCCTCCTGCACAGTCACGGTCGATGCCAACCAGGTCGAAGCCTGCGCCGGCCCGGAAGCGGTCGAGTCACTGACCTACGGTGCCTTCGGAGACGCCGGCACCCGCGAGTTCTTCACTCACGTCCGGTTCCACAAGCATCACGAGGATCAGATTTCGGTCCACCTCCTGGTCGAGCTCTACGCCCGCAACCCGGAAGAGGCCAGCGAAGTCCTCAACGGCGCCGCCCGCGGCACCATCGAAATCACCTCACTGGCCGAAGAATCCCGCCCCCCGGCCCACGCTTCAGGAGATACCCACTAACAAGTAGTCGGCGAGCTTCGCCCCGCCTCCAAGCTGAACCCGCCCCTCCCATTTGAAACAACGAATGGTTGGGAGGGGCTCTGTTGGTTACTTTTCGGGCGACTCCGTGCCTGGCTTCGCGACTCCAGACACTTGGTCCGGTTCCTTGTCGCGTTCGATTACTTCTTCCTTGGCCTGTTTGGCCTTCTCGGCCAGTGATCCGTCGCCAGCGAGGATCTCGCGCAGGTCCTTCGCGTCCCGCTTCAGGTTGTCCGGCTCGGCCCTGTCCCCCAGCTTGTCCTCAGCCTGCTTCTTCAACTGCCCAACTTGCTGACCCAACTTCTTGAAGTCCATGAGGTGAGATTACCCATCGGCGGGTGGTTCGACTCGGAGACCCTAGGTGCGGCTGGCAAGGAAGAGGGCCGGGAATGACCGCGATCGTACGTGGGTACTTGAGCTGTCATTCCCGGCCCTCGACGAAGCCAGGCGTGCATAGGGGCCCGAGACGGGCCGCCCGGGCTAACCCTCTTCGGGAGTGCCGTGGACCTTGCGAGGGATCAGCGCAGTGCGCTTGAAGTGGCAGACGAGAGTGCCGTCCTGGTTGAAGACCCGGGTGTGGACCTTGACCAGACCGCGGTCGAGCTTGCTCTTGGACTCGCGGACCTCGAGGACCTCGGACTCGCAGAAGAGCGTGTCGCCGTGGAAGACGGGGGCCGGGTGGGCCAGCTCGTCGGTGGCGAGGTTGGCGATCGCCTTGCCGGAGAAGTCGGAGACCGACATGCCGACGGCCAGCGAGTAGACCAGCGGACCAACCACGACGTTGCGTCCCTGCTGGGAGGCGTTGGCGTGCACGTCGTTGATGTGCAGCGGGTGGTGGTTCATGGTCAGCAGGCAGAAGAGATGGTCGTCGTACTCGGTGACCGTCTTGGCCGGCATGTGCTTGTAGGTCGCTCCGACTTCGAACTCTTCGAGGTAGCGGCCGTAGGGGTGCGAACCACTTTCCTCGCGGGTGCGCTGGTCGGTGGTGAAATCGCTGTTTTCTTCGCTCATTGTGGGGTTGGTTTTCCTTGGTTGGGTGACTTCAAGAAGTCAGTGTTCAGTGGACTTTCTTCAGCTTGGCCCGCTGTTCATGCGCCTCGATGACGCGGATGACCAGCTTGGCCACATTCGAATCTCCCTCGAACCGGATGTGACCTGTTTCGGCGGCACGACGGTACGAGCCGATCGTCGCCTTGTCATCGGCCAGCTGGTTGAACTGCTGACGGTCGATCTCGATCCGGCAGCGCTCGTCCTCTCCTCTTCCCTTGCTCACCTTCGGACCGGGTACCTCAACCCGGTAAGTCTGCATGTCGCCCTTGGCACGGATGTCGAGGCCGAAGACGAGCTTCAGCTTCTTCAGGGCCGGGACCTCCTCCTGGAGGTGAGTGACGGCCTGTTCGATCATCTGCGTTGTGGATGGCATGAGGGGTGTTTATCAGGGAAGCCGCGCGTTTGCCTCAGTTGAGGCCGCGGCTCTTCTCGTAGGTCTTGATGTAGTCGTCGACCGTGAAGCGTCCGACCGCTTCTTCGACGAGGTCGAGCGGCAGGCTTTCGAGCTTCTTGAACCGGACGCAGGACTTGCCGACATCGAGCTTGATGCCGCGCTCCTCGAGGGAGGTCTCGAACCAGGCACGGTTGCCTTCGTCCGAGTAGATGCCCATCAGGTAGAGCGACATGTAGTTCTTCTGCGATGCGAGTGAGACATAGGCGAGGGGCTGGTCGTTGTAGGTCTCGGGGTAGGTGGAGAGGGGAATCTCCCAGGTCAGCATCTTCCAGCGGACGTTCTCTTCGTACCCCTCGGGCATCCCGGCCTGCACCGCGCCGCGGACCGCCTCGATCGCCTCGCGACGGTCTTCGGGAAGGGAAGCGAGATAGCTCTCGGGTGTTTCCTCTGCCATCCCGCTTCCGTTCCCTTGGCCAGTGACTAGATCTTGTGGCGCTGGAGCAGCTTCTTGCCGATCACCATGCGCTGGATCTCCGAGGTGCCTTCGCCGATCAGGAGCAGCGGGGCGTCACGGTAGAGGCGCTCGATCTCGTATTCCTTCGAGTAGCCGTAGCCGCCGTGGATGCGGAAGCATTCCTCGACGCATTCCTTGCCGGTCTCGGAGGCGATCAGCTTGGCCATGCCGGCCTCGAGGTCGGAGCGGATGCCGGCGTCCTTCATGTTGGCCGCCTTGCGGGTGACCAGACGGGCGGCTTCCAGCTTGGTCGCCATGTCGGCCAGCTTGAACTGGATCGCCTGGTGGTTGGCGATCGGCTTGCCGAAGGTCTTGCGCTCCTGGCTGTACTGGAGGGCGAGCTCGAGGGCACGCTGGGCGATGCCGACGCCACGGGCGGCGACATTCACGCGACCGACCTCGAGGGCGTCCATCATCTGCGGGAAGCCCTTATTGAGGCCCGCTTCCTCACCGCCGAGGATATTCTCGGCCGGACAGCGGTAGCCGTCATAGACGAGTTCGGTCGACTCGACGCCCTTGTAGCCCATCTTCTTGATCTTCGGGGGAACGATCAGGCCCTCGTACTCACCGGTGTTCTTCTCGACCCACGGTTCCTTCTCGGTGATGAAGCAGGTCATGCCCTGGTGGGCCTTCTCGGCACTCGGGTCGGTCTTGGCGAGCAGGAAGACGAGGCTCGAGCCTAGTCCGTTGGTGACCCACATCTTCTGCCCGTCGATCACGTAGGCGTCGCCGTCCTTCTTGGCACCGGTCTTGATGCCCTGGACGTCGGATCCGACTTCAGGCTCGGAGAGCGAGAAGGCGGCGCGCATCTCGCCGGTCGCCATCTTCGGCAGGTACTTCTGCTTCTGTTCTTCGGAACCGAACTGCTGCAGCAGGTAGACACCGATGAAGTGGGTGTTGACCACGCCGGAGATCGAGATCCAGCCGCGCGAGAGCTCTTCGACGATCAGCTCGTAGGTCGAGAGGTCGAGACCCATTCCGCCGTATTCCTCGGCGATGGTGACTCCGAAGAGACCCAGTTCCTTCATCTGTTCGACGATCGGCTCCGGGAAGGAATCTTCGTGGTCGTAGTGCTCGGCGTTGGGAATGATCTGCTCATCGACGAACTGATGGACCATCTCGATGATGGCCTTCTGGTCCTCGGTGATCTCCTGATAGCTGGACATGGCTCCTCTTAGGGGTTTGGTGGCGCAGACTTAGGAAGCGCTCTGTAGCGCGGAAAAAGACCCGCGGAGAGCGCGGGCAAAAGGGACAGCAAAGGATACCGGGATCGGCCCTGTAATGCGGTTTGCGGACGCCGTTTCCAGCCGACGGCGAGGCTACGGCGAACCAGGCTAATGCGGCCGTTCGAGGTCCTCGCACCACCGTGACTGAAAGCCGGCCGGTCGATGCAACCACCTCTACTCCACGATTTCCGCGGTCCCGGCGGCGGTCAATGGCAGACGACGACCCTCAAGCCCCGCAGATCCCCATCCCGATACGCTTTCCGGTGGCGCTGATGCTGCTTTTCGCGCCGATTTGCTCTTCTCTCAACAACCCTCAAGGAGAACCTTGCGTAACCCCCGGAACTTCTTCAAGCCCAAGGCGATCGGCGCCCCCGACCCGATCACCGAGGTCCCCTTCCGTCCCTCGCGGATGATCCACTTCTTCGACGCCTCGAACGAGAAGATGGCGGCCAAGGTGCCGGACATGGCCAAGCAGGCCGACATCCTCCTCGGCAACCTCGAAGACGCCGTCCCGGTCGACAACAAGGAAGCCGCCCGCGCCGGACTGGTCAAGGTCGCCGGCGAGGCGGACCTCGGCGGCACCCCGCTCTGGACCCGGATCAACTCGCTCGAGAGCCCCTGGGTCCTCGACGACCTGACCGAGCTCGTCACCAAGGTCGGCAACAAGATCGACGTCGTCATGGTCCCCAAGGTCGAAGGCCCCTGGGACATCCATTACGTCGACCAGCTGCTCGCCCAGCTGGAGGCGAAGGGCAACGTCGAGCGCCCGATCCTGATCCACGCCATCCTCGAGACCGCCCAGGGCGTGACCAACGTCGAGGACATCGCCGCCGCCAGCCCGCGCATGCAGGGCATGAGCTTCGGTCCGGCCGACCTCGCCGCTTCCCGCCGCATGAAGACCACCCGGGTCGGTGGCGGTCACCCCGGCTACCTCTCGCTCGAAGACCCGGACGCCGAGAACCCCGAGGCTGCTCGCGCCAGCGCCCAGCAGGATCCGTGGCACTACTCGATCGCCCGCATGGTGGACGCCTGCACCGCCAACGACATCCTGCCGTTCTACGGCCCGTTTGGCGACATCAAGGACCTCGAGGGCTGCGAGGCCCAGTTCCGCTCGGCCTTCCTGCTTGGCTGCGTCGGTTCCTGGTCCCTCCACCCCGCCCAGATCGCCGTCGCCAAGAAGGTTTTCTCGCCGCCGGTCGACGAGGTGCTCTTCGCCAAGAAGGTCATCGAAGCGATTCCGGACGGCCGCGGAGTCCACATGATCGACGGCAAGATGCAGGACGACGCCACCTGGAAGCAGTGCAAGGTGATGGTCGAACTGGCCGAGATGCTGGCCGAGAAGGATCCGGAGCTTTCAGAAGCCTACGGCTTCTGAACTTAACTGCAGTCGCGCCGGTCTACGCCGGCGCTCCCAATGAAACCCGCCCCTCCCACTCGAAGTAACTGATGGTTGGGAGGGGCTCCGGCTAATGGCGGGACCTACGGGCAACGATGCGGAAGCTGATCCTCCGCTCTTTGCCCGGCCTGCCGCTCGGGTAAAGGGGCCGGACCCGGAAGGCGTGTTTGCCGGCTTTCAGGCGATAGCTCCGGGGGCTGCGGCAGGTCGAGAAGGGTTTGCCGTCGATCCGGCATTGGAAGCCAGAGGCCCGGCCGGTTCCCGCAAACCTGAAAGTGACCTTGCGGACGGCCCGGCGTAAGGCTTTCCTGGTCGCCTTGCGAGTCGCCCGGCGCTTCACCTTGACCATCACCCGGCCAGCCGGACGCTTCGTGAACCTGACGCCGGCCGGTTCAGCGTCGGCAACTGCCGACTGAACGAACTCGCTCACCCGGGCCGTCTCGACTGAACTGTCGTTCGGTGACCCGAGCATCGTGTTGATCGTCTCGTGGTCGTAGGGGACTCCGACGACCGAGGTCGCGGGGTCCTGGCCGAGCTTCGTCGCCATGCCCTGGTTGGCGGCCATCCGGCCCGGTTTCGTCGACTGGGTCACGAAGAGGAACTCGGGATCGGTCGGATCGGCATGGAGGATCGGCGACATGCGATCCCACCTTGGTTCCACCGCTTCTTCTTCCGGGGTGCCGAAGGCGTTCCAGGCAAGCATCCTGGCCTGGAGCGGACTCGAATCGGCTGCTTCCGCCGCCACGTCAAAGGTGTCTGTATCCAGTGAAACGACCCCAAGAACCTGCTTCGGGGATGCCTGGCCGCCCCTGATCCAGGCGGGCGAAGTCCCGGCCAGTGAGACGAGCTGGGCGCCGGCCGAGTGACCGATCAGGACGATCCTGTCCGGGTCCCCCCCGTAGGGAGCTGCGTGCCTGGAAAGCCAGCCGATCGCCTCGGCGAGATCCGAGATGTGGTCGGGCGCCCGGACCCGGAAAGGGTCGAAATCGCAGCAGTTCCCGGAGATGTCCGGTGACAGCCGGTAATTGATGCTGGCGAACACGTATCCGAGATCGTTGAAGAGCCTGGCCTTGTTGGGGATCCTGTTCAGCTTGTCGCCGGTCATGAAGCCACCGCCGTGGACCCAGACGACCAGCGGTGCGAGACTGCTGCCCCGTTCCCCGGAAACCGCCGGCAGGTAGAGGTCGAGACTGTTCAGGTTCGCGTCCGGGGGCCCGATCTCGTCGGTGTTGTAGTTGATGTTCAACTCCGAACGAGCCGGCTCGGCCGCAGACGCCGTCCCGCCGGCCGCGATCAGGACCGCCGCGAGGACCGAGCCAAGCAGGATTGAAGTGCGAAACCTCATGCCCCTTGAAACCCGCTACCGGTCAGGGGTAGCGGAATCAGGAAGAAAAGGGATCCTGGAGCCGTGCGTTCAGCCAGTTGGTCAGAAGCCGGCTGTAGGTGGCGCTGATGTGGCCCCGGTCGCGGTACTTGAGCACGTTTCCGTGAACCGCCCGGCATTGGCCTCCGGGGCAGACCTTGGGCAAAGGATCGATGATCTGGACTGCTTTCAGCCTCTTCGCTGCGGCGAAGTCATAGGCCTGGGAGAGCGGCCGGCGGGCCGGGAAGGTGCATCGACCCGGCGCGTTACGGTTCTGGGAAACGCAGACCGGAGGCAGGAAGTCTTCCGACATCGGCAGGTCCCGCATCACCGTCACCTGCGATCCCGCTTTGCGCAGCATCAGAAGTGTGTCGAACATGCCTTTGCGGAAATGCGGTTCGCTGGCTGCCCGGCTGAGCCGCTTGCCGCCCTTCATCACGAAGGTGTTCGGGGCGGTGTTGCTGGCCACGAACACGAGGGCGGGCTGCTCCGCCTTGATCCGCTTCAGGGCGTTGTGCCGCCACTTGTTGCAGACCGGACTGATGTTGACGATCGCGGCCGTGCAGCTCTTGCGCAAGAGCATGGTCAGCTCCCAGCCGCGTTTGTTGGCGATCTCGATCAGGGCCGGCGTCCACTGGAGCGCATGCGAATCACCGAAGATCACGGCCTTCTTTTCCGAGCCGACCGCCCCGTAATGGCAGGGCGGCGAAGTGACCCGGTTGGTGTAGACCAGGCAGCCGTCGCGGAAGACCGGGCCCTTGTCCGTCTTCACTGCCGCAAAGGACGGGATGTAGTTCCGGGCCGCGGCCGGGGTGGTTCCGGAAACGGCAGCGAGCGACGCCAGCGACAGGACGACCAGCGCGAGGCGTGCGGCGCGGGTCACCGGGTCACCCTCAGATTCACGGTCACAGCCGTGGTGGCACGGCCGGTGCTGTCAAAGGTCGCGACCTGGAGCTTGTGCAATCCCGTCTCCAGCTTCCAGCTCCGGGGGCAGAGCGTGGGCTTCTGGTTGTCGATCCGGCACATGATCAGCCGGGCCGCCGGTTTGGCACTGATCTGAAGGCGAACCGTTCCCCGCCTTGCGGGACCGGTGGCGGGGACGATCCGGTCGCCCCTGATCACCGGGACGCTTCCGATCCGGTTGATCGCCGCGCGGGCGAACCGCATCAGCGGCCTGGTCACGCCCATGTCCCCGGCGGGGTTGCCGAGCAGCGGAACGACACCGGCATGTTCGGTGCGGACCCGGTGGGAGACGAGGCCGAGGCGCTGACCGAGCTTGGCCGACATCTTCTTCGCATCGACCCAGCGGTCGGGGCTCGTGGTCGGAACCACAAAGTAGATCGGCGGGTCGCTCCGGTCGGCGAATCGGATCGGCGAAGCCGAGGACCAGTAAGGCTTCCGCTTCTCCTCGGCCGGGGTACCGAAGGCGTTGAACATCATCTTCTGGAACCCGGCGTTGATCCTGCGGTAGGCCGGGGTCATCATCCGGTTCACGTCGAACCCGACCGAATCGAGCGAGAAGATTCCCTTGATTTGCCTGGTCGACATGCCCCGGGCCTTCAGGTAGGCGGGCTTGGTCGCGAGCAGGGTCGAGATCTGGCCGCCGGCGGAGTCACCGCCGATCAGCATCTCGCTCTTGTCTCCACCGTACTTGCCGATGTTCTTGCTGACCCAGCCGAGCGCGCGGGCCGCGTCGAGATAGTGAGTCGGGAAGCGAAGCCGGTTCTTTGAAAGGGCGAGCGGTCCGCTCAGTTCGGGCGAGAGCCGGTAGTTGACCGAGACGAAGATGAAACCGGCGTTGACCAGGGTCTTCGCCTTGAACGGCATGGTCGAGCTGACCTTGTCACCCGTGAACCAGCCGCCGCCGTGGATCCAGACGAAGACCGGTCGGGGCTTCTCCGACTCGGCGGTCGGCACATAGATGTCGAGCAGGTTCGATCCGGGCTGGTCGTTGGCCGGTCCGAAGGCGATGTCGGACTCAACCGTGTACGGGTCGGCCGCCTGGGCCGCTGCCCCGGAGATTCCGAAGAAAGCCAGAAGGCAAGTCGAAACCAGCAGCATCTTGCGCCATGTGGCGTTTTTCCCTGCGATAAGCATTCGAGGAAGGTAACACCCCCGACCGGCCCGAGGTGCGGCCCCGAACCCGGTTGCACTAGGCGATGGCGGGAGCTTCGGGCAACCTTTCGATCGCGGCGTCGAGGTCGGACTGGGAGAGCTCGAGGTCGCTCAGTTCTCCGGCCAGGAAAGCCTGGTAGGCAGACATGTCGAAGTGGCCGTGGCCGGAAAGCCCGAGCAGGATGGTCCGCTCTTCCCCTGCCTGTTTCGCCTCTTCGGCTTCGATGATCGCCGCCCGGATCGCATGGGCCGGCTCGGGGCCGGGAATGATTCCCTCGGTGCGGGCGAAGAGCAGGGCCGCTTCGAAGGCCGCAACCTGGGGCACCGCGGTCGCTTCGACCAGCCCCTCATGCACGAAGGCGCAGAGGCTCGGGGCATCACCGTGGTACCGCAGACCACCGGCATGGACCGGCTCCGGCACGAAGTCGTGACCGAGCGTGTACATCGGCATCAGCGGAGTCATTCCGACCGTGTCGCCGAAGTCGTAGGCGTACTTGCCCCGGGTCAGGGTCGGGCAGGCGGCCGGCTCGGCACCGAGGAATCTGGTCGTCTTGCCGTTGCGGATGTTCTCCCGCAGGAACGGATTGATCAGGCCGGCGAAGTTCGACCCGCCGCCGACACAACCAACCACCACGTCCGGGTATTCGCCTGCCATCTCGAGCGCGGCGATCGCTTCCTGACCGATCACCGTCTGGTGGAGACAGACGTGGTTGAGGACCGAACCGAGCGCGTAGTTCGCGTCCTCCGCCCCGGCCGCAACCTCGACCGCTTCCGAGATCGCGATTCCCAGGCTGCCGCTTTCATGGGCGGCCTGGGAGCGACCCGCCTCGGTCAGGTCCGAGGGGCTGCGGTGGACGCTGGCGCCCCAGGTCTCGATCATCGCCCGGCGGTAGGGCTTCTGGTCATAGGAGACGCCGACCATGAACACTTCGCATTCGATCCCGAACCACTGGCAGGCCAGCGAGAGAGCCGAGCCCCACTGCCCCGCCCCGGTCTCGGTAATCAGCCGCGCGGTCCCGGCTTCACGGTTGTAATAGGCCTGCGCGACGGCCGAGTTGAGCTTGTGCGAACCGGCCGGCGAGGTGCCCTCGTACTTGTAATAGATGTGGGCCGGGGTATCGAGGGCCTTCTCCAGGCGGGTCGCCCGGATCAGCGGCGTGGGGCGCCACAGCTTGTAGGCCTCACGGACCTCCTCCGGAATCTCGATCGTTTCCTCGGGCGACATTTCCTGCTCGATCAGACTCATCGGGAAGATCGCCGAAAGGTCTTCGGGACCGGCGGGCTGGCCGGTCGCCGGACTGAGCGGCGGCAAAGGCTCTCCGGGAGCGTCGGCCATGATGTTGATCCAGTGCGTCGGGATCGCGGACTCGGGCAGCAGAAACTTCTTCTCGCTCATGCCCCGATCCTACTCCTGCGTCCACAGAGCCTTCCTGGTCACGCCGTGCGGGTTGCCCTGCCTGCGGCACCACGCCCGGTGGGTCGAATTTCCGGCACGGGAACCGGAAATCCGACCCACCGCATTGCCCTGGCCCGGCTTGCGAGTCTCGTGGGTCGGATTTTCGGCTGGGCTGCCGGTTTTCCGACCCACTGCGGGGGTGAAGGGCAGGTGACGGGGGAAGCTGAAGGCGTCCCCGAGTCCCGCGGCGTCTCCTGGACCGGGTTCACGCCCGGCTTTCGGGTGGTGGGTATGGATTGCATCTATATAGATGCAATCCATAGGCACCAGCCCCGGATCCGCGGGAGTGTGTCGACTTTCCTCACCGACAGTGATGAAAGTCGACACACTCGGAATCCTGAGCGGGTTGTGCACAGGGCGCTCCTGCGGCTGAATGCCGCCCGAGGTCTTGGCGTCCCCCGGGCATGCCCGCCCGGCCCCACTGCGTAGCCGGCATCTCGATTCAGGCGAGGGCTTTGATCAGGCTGGTGATTCGTTCCATGCCGGGGCCGACGGCGCCAATCACCTCGTCCATGCTCAGTTCGTCGGGCGAGATGCCGGCCGCGAGGTTTCCGACCGGGCAGACGGCCGCGTAATCAAGGCCGGCCTCGCGGGCGAGGATCGCCTCGGGCATGCCGGTCATGCCGACCACATGGCATCCGTCGGCGGCCAGGCGGCGGATCTCGGCCGCGGTTTCGAAGCGGGGACCCTGAACCGCCGCGTAGGTTCCACCGTCGACGAATTCGACCTCGAGCTCGTTCAGTGCCGAGGTGACCGTTCCGCGCCAGGCAGGCGAGTAGGGGTCGGTGAAGTCGAAGTGCCGGACCGGGTCCCCTTCGCCCTGGAAGGTCATTTCGCGTCCCCAGGTGTAATCGATCAACTGGTCCGGAACAACGAGCTTTCCCGGCTGGCAGGACGGGGCGATGCCGCCGACGCTTGATACGGCGAGGATCCGGTCGCAGCCGGCCTCACGCAAGGCGTGGATGTTGGCCCGGTAATTGACCCGATGCGGCGCGATCGAGTGGTCCTTGCCGTGGCGGGCGATGAAGGCGATCCCGCCACCGACCCCGTAACTGACCGTGGGGCCCGATGAAGGGCCCCACGGGGTCGTGACAACCTTTTCCTCGCCTGAGTCACTCAGGCCGTAGAGGCCGCTGCCTCCGATGACTCCGAGCAGGGCCACCGGAGTGGGTCAGGCGCCGAGGCGGCCCTTGAGCGCTTCGAACTGGCTCCGGAGTTCTTCCGGCAGCGAATCGCCGAACTTGTTCAGGTGCTCTTCGACCTGGGGCAGCTGGGCCTTGACCGCTTCATCGTCGACCGTCAGAAGGACTTCCATCTGTTCAGGGGTCACGTCGACGCCGTCGAGGTCGAGATCCTCGACCCGGGGAAGCAGGCCGATCGAGGTCTCGACCGTCTCGCCCTTGTCGTCACAGCGGTCGAAAACCCACTCGAGGACACGGCTGTTGTCGCCGAAACCGGGCCAGATGAACTTGCCGTCGTCGTCCTTGCGGAACCAGTTCACATAGAAGATCTTCGGCAGCCGGGCGCCTTCGGTCTCACCAACTTCAAGCCAGTGTCCGAAGTAGTCGGCCATGTTGTAGCCACAGAAGGGCAGCATCGCCATCGGGTCGAAGCGAAGCTGACCGACCGCGCCGGCCGCGGCAGCGGTGGTCTCGGAGGACATGGTCGCGGCGAGGAAGACGCCGTGATTCCAGTCGAAGGACTCGGAGACGAGCGGCACGACGCTGGCCCGGCGGCCGCCGAAGAGGAAGGCGTCGATCGGCACACCGGCCGGATCCTCCCACTCGGAAGCGATGGTCGGGGCCTGCGAGGCCGGGACCGCGAACCGGGCGTTGGGATGGGCGGCCGGGGTTTCGGACTCCGGGGTCCAGTCGTTGCCGTGCCAGTCGATCAGGTGATCGGGGGCCGGGCCGATGCCTTCCCACCAGATGTCACCGTCATCGGTCCTGGCGCAGTTGGTGAAGACCGTGTTCTCGGTGATCGAGGCCATCGCATTCGGGTTCGAGTCGGCACCGGTGCCGGGGGCGACGCCGAAGAAGCCGGCCTCGGGATTGACCGCGCGCAGACGGCCGTCGTCGTCGAACTTCATCCAGGCGATGTCGTCGCCGACCGTTTCCACGGTCCAGCCTTCCATCGTCGGGATCAGCATTGCGAGGTTGGTCTTGCCGCAGGCCGAGGGGAAAGCGCCGGTTACGTACTTGACCTCGCCCTCGGGGCTGGTCAGCTTGAGGATCAGCATGTGTTCTGCCATCCAGCCCTCGTCGCGGGCCATGACCGAAGCGATCCTGAGCGCGAAGCACTTCTTGCCGAGCAGGGCGTTGCCGCCGTAACCGGAGCCGTAGGACCAGATCTCGCGCGTTTCCGGGTAGTGGACGATGTACTTGTTCTCGGCGTTGCAGGGCCAGGCGACGTCAGCCTGTCCTTCTTCGAGCGGCATGCCGACCGAGTGAACGCAGGGAACGAACTCGCCGTCGTCACCGAGCACGTCGAGCGCACCCTGGCCCATGCGAGTCATGATCCGCATCGAGGCCGCGACGTAGGCGGAGTCGGTCAGTTCAACGCCGATGTGGGCGATGTTCGACCCCAGCGGACCCATCGAGAACGGCACCACGTACATCGTGCGGCCCTTCATGCAGCCTTCGAAGAACGGCCTGAGTGTTTCCCGCATCTCGTCGGGGGCGCGCCAGTTGTTGGTCGGACCGGCGTCCTCTTCTTTTTCGGAACAGATGAAGGTTCGGTCCTCGACCCGGGCCACGTCGCCGGGATCGGAAAGAGCCAGATAGGAGTTGGGACGCTTCGCGTCGGAGAGCTTCTCGAATGTGCCGGCCTCGACCAGAGCTTCGGCCAGGGCGTTGTATTCCTCGGCGGATCCGTCGCACCAGTGGATCGAGTCGGGCTGGGTCAGCTCGGCGATCTCTTCTACCCAGGCGAGAAGCCTGGCGTTCTTGGTGGGCGCGGTCACCTGGGTCGTCTCACTCACTGGCGCTTTTCAACTCCTTGGTTATACGCGCCGGCAGAGGTGGATCGGCGCGGGTGTAAGCCGGTTACAGAATTGTGACGGAGATAGAAAGCGCTTGCGGTCCGACCTTCGAATTGCAGCGGGGAAATACGGAAACCCGCTTGCGAAGCGATCAGGGCGCGGTCAGGCTGTACATCCTGAGATCGCCCTTCTCGGTGGTGATCTCGAGTTCGGCGACTGCTTCATCCCCCGAGACCGCTTCGACCTGGCAGACGAAACGGGTTCCGATCGAAACCGGAACGTCGGACGGGCAGGTGACCGACTTGACCTTCTCTCCGGTCGCCTCCTCGATGTCGTACCGGACCGCCAGTTCGGTCTTGTTCGGGTCGATCGTGTCACCGGCACCGCAGCCAGTGAGGATCAGCCCGGAAAGAAGCGGTACGGCAAGTATCGAGGGAAGGTGGCGGGGCACGGGCGGCACACTACCTTGGGCCACACCGGTCGCCGATTCCTAGCGCCTTCGTCGGAATAACCGGTTCCCCTCTTCTGGAATAGATTTTCCGCGAAATGATCTTCTACGAATACGAGGCAAGAAAGATCGTCGAGCTGGCCGGAATCCCGGTCACCAAGTACGGCTTCTGCCAAACCCCCGAAGAGGCACGGAAGATCGCCGAAGAGATCGGCGGTCCGACCGTGATCAAGTCCCAGGTGCTGACCGGAGGCCGCATGAAGGCGGGCGGCGTCAAGTTCGCCGACACCCCGGAAGAAGCCGAGCAGCATGCCGCTGACATTCTCAAGCTCGAGATCAATGGCCACATGCCGGTTGGTGTCCTGGTCGACCCCAAGGCCGAGGTCAAGCAGGAGTACTACGCCTCGGTGGTCTGGGACGGCACCGCCAAGAAGCCGCTGATGCTGTTCAGCGACATGGGCGGCATCGACATCGAGCAGGTGGCCGAAGAGCACCCCGACCACGTCGGACGCGGGCACATCTCGAACCTGCTCCCGGTCGGTGACTACGAGGCCAAGCAGGTCATCGCCGCCACCGGGGTCACCGGCAGCCAGCTCAACCGCGCCACCCCGATCCTCGCCAGACTGGCCCGGCTGTTCCGCGAGAACGACATGGTTCTGGCCGAGATCAACCCGCTGGCCGAACTGACCGACGGCACCTTCGTCGCCCTCGACGCCCACATGGAGATGGAGTCGGAAGCCGAAGGCCGCCAGAAGAAGCTGCTCCAGAAGGAGCTCGGCATCGAGGCCGGAACCAGCCGCGACAGCTACGTCCCCTCCGAGTTCGAGAAGAACGTCAAGGAGATCGACGCAGCCGACCATCGCGGCGTGATCCAGGGCAAGGACCATGGCTTCGACGGCAACCTCGGCCTGGTCATCGGAGCCGGCGGCGGGTCACTGACCCTGACCGACGCGGTCCGCTCCCAGGGCGGAAGGCCCGCCAACTACTCGGAGATTGGCGGCAACCCCTCGGTCGCCAAGGCCTGCGGCCTGGCCAAGGAGGTCCTCAAGAAGGACGGCGTCGAGAAGATCGCCGTGATGATGTCGATCGTCTCCAACACCCGGGTCGACATCGTCGCCCGCGGTGTGATCAAGGCCTGTCTCGAGCTGGGCAAGGACCCGGCCGAAACAATCGCCATCTTCCGCATCCCGGGCGCCTGGGAAGACGAGGGCAACAAGATCCTCGACCACTACGGCGTCGAATACTGCGACCGTTCGGTCTCCCTCTGGGATGCCGCCGGACGAGCCGTCGCCAAGATCCAGGAAGGAGCGGGAGCATGAGCATCCTCCTGAACAAGGACACCACCTTCATCGTCCAGGGAATCACCGGGCGCGAGGCGGTCAACCTGACCAAGGAATGCCTCGACTACGGATCGCAGGTCGTCGGTGGCGTGACCCCGGGCCGCAAGGGCCGCGAGGTTCACGGCGTACCGGTCTTCGACACGGTCGAGCAGGCGGTCGAGAACCACGGCAGCCAGATCGACGGCTCGATCGTCACCGTCCCCCCCGGGTTCACCAAGGACGCGGTGATCGAAGCGATCGACAACGGCATCAAGCTGATCGTCGTGGTCACCGAGCGGATCCCGCGCGGTGACGTCGCCCAGATGGTCGAGTTCGCCAACATGAATGATGCCCGGATCATCGGCCCGAACTGTCTCGGCCTGATCGTCCCCGAGGTCTGCAAGATGGGCGGCATCGGCGGTCCGGCCAAGGACGCCGCCAAGTCCTACAGCCCCGGAGTCGTCGGCGTGATGTCCCGCTCCGGCGGCATGACCACCGAGATCTCCTCCTCGCTCACGGCCGCCGGCCTGGGCGTCTCGACCGCCGTATCGATCGGCGGCGACGCGATCATCGGTTCGAGCTACGCCGAGCTGATGCCGTATTTCGAGGCCGACGAGGAAACCAAGGCAATCGTCATCTACTCGGAGCCGGGCGGCCGCATGGAAGCCCAGCTCGCCGACTGGCAGGCCGAGAACAACTCGCGCCTGCCGATCGTCGCCTTCATGGCCGGCAAGTTCATGGACGACGAATCGATGAAGGGCATGACCTTCGGCCATGCCGGCACCATCGTCGAAGGCAAGGAAGACTCGGCGACCGAGAAGATCAAGCGTCTCGAGGCCGCCGGCATTACGGTGGTCGAACGGATTGACGAGATCCCCGACGCAGTCAAGGAAAGGATCGGAGCATGAACACTGAAACGCTGAACAGCGTCTTCATCGACATCGAGCTCGACGAACCAACCACCCCGGACCCGGAGCTGGCGAAGAAGCTGGAAGAGGTCTGCACCGTCGGCATCTTCAAAGCAACCGAAGACGGCACCGAGATCGTCCGTGGCCAGCTCGACGAGTGCGTGCTCTGCTACCTCTGCGAGAAAGCAGCCCCCGAGGGCACACTAAGAATCATCAAGAAGTACGAGAACTAGCACTACTCCCAAGGGTTCCGGCCGAAGATTCACCGGTTCCCGAAAGCGTGGTGTGGGTGTGTGCGGAAAAAACCTCGGAATGGGGAGCGAAGCGACGGTTTTTTCCGTACACACCCACACCGCGCCCTTCACCAAGGCCTGCCGCCCTGACTAGACTCGGCTGGTCTTGAACTTCATCGATGACGTAATTCAGAAGTTCCCCTTTTCGCAGGAGGCCGTCATCGCGATCGACGGCGAGGGGAACCGGAAGGTCTTTTGTTTTTCCCACCTCTTTGCCCGGTCACTGGGACTATCCGGGGCGATGCTGGACCGGGGAGTTCGCCGGGGCGATGTCGTAATGATCCTGGCCGGCGGCCGGATCGAGTGGATCGTGGCAATGCTGGCCTGCTTCCGGATGGGCGCAATCGCCCTGCCGCTCAATCCGCAGCTCAGCGAACATGATCTTGCCTTCCGGGTCGCTGCCACCAACCCGGCACTGGCGATCGGCGAGGCTGATTATCTGACCGGCCTGCCGGACGGAATTCCCGTCTTTGACATGGACGACCTCGACCGGATCTTTGACGAGGATCTCGCCCAGGCCACACCCGCCAAGGTCGCCGACCTGTCCCCGGATGACCCCGCCCTGATCGTCTTCACCTCCGGCACCACGGCCGAACCAAAAGGCGTCATCCATTCCCAGCGGTACCTGATGGGTCAGGCGGTTCAGGCCCAGCACTGGTTCGGGGCCGAACCGGGTGATCTCTGCTGGTGTACGGCCGCCCCCGGCTGGTCCAAGTCCTCACGTAACTCGTTCATCGCTCCCTGGCTCAGAGGCGCGAAGTCGCTGCTGGTCGAAGGGCGGTTCGATCCGGATACCCGCATGGACATCGTCCGCCAGCAGGAGGTGAACCTGCTCTGCCAGGCACCGACCGAGTACCGGATCCTCGCCAAGCGGACCGAACTCACCCCGGCGCCCTCGCTGCGCAGGATGGTCTCGGCCGGCGAGGCGCTCAATCCCGAGGTGATCGGCGCCTTCCGTGAGGCAACCGGCCTCGAGATCGCCGACGGTTACGGACAGACCGAGACCGGCGCGGTGACCGGGATCAGGCCCGGTGAACCGGTGGCCGGACGCGAAGGGTCGATGGGCCGGCCGCTGCCGGGGATCGAAACCCGAATCCTCGAAGGCGAGCTCCAGGTGAAGGCTTCAACTTCGCCCACCTTCTTTCACAGCTACATCGACGGCAGCCGTTTCGAAGGCGAGTGGTGGGCGACCGGCGACCTGGTCACCGAAGATGAAGCGGGCTTTCTCTTCCATCAGGGCAGGAACGACGACGTGATCTCCTCGGCCGGGTACCGGATCGGGCCGGTCGAAGTCGAATCGGCCCTGCTCAGCCACCCGGCGGTGGCCGAAGCGGCAGCGATCGCTTCGCCCGACCCGGAGCGCGGCTCGGTCGTGAAGGCCGTGGTGGTGCTCCGTGAAGGAGCAGGCAGCGAAGCCCTGGTCGCCGAGCTCCAGGAGCATTGCCGCCAGGAGACGGCTCCATACAAGTACCCGCGACTGATCGAGTTCACAGAAGAGCTTCCCAAGACGGCCTCTGGAAAGATCCGACGCGCGGACCTCAGGGCAAAGGAAAACTAGGCAAAACGTCACCCACTCCCGGGTCTCTCTGACGTTTCAGTCTGGAATCGCCACAGGCACATATATAGGCTGATCGCAACCCCACGACCGAGGAGAGCAATGTCTGAAAGTGGCCTGGACCCCAAGAAGATCGCCTCGCTGACCGAAGCGCAGCAGGAGATCTACCGCAATCGCACCGGCAAGTCAGCCGAGGAGTACAAGCGGGCGGTCGAGGTCATGCCGGGCGGCGTCCCCTCCTCCTTCCAGATGATGGACCCGTGGCCGGTCTACCTGACCGAAGGCAAGGGCTCCCAGGTCTGGGACGTGGACGGCAACCAGTACACCGACTTCCACGCCGGCTTCGGCGTGATGGTGATCGGGCATGCCAACCCGACGATCGGCGAGGCAGTCAAGGCACGGATCGACCAGAGCACCCACTTCGCCGCCCCGACCAACGACTCGATCGAGGTCGCCGAGGAACTGAAGAAGCGCTTCGGCCTCCCCCACTGGCGCTTCATCAACTCCGGAACCGAGGCGACGATGGACGCCGTTCACCTCGCCCGCGGAGCAACCGGCCGCGACATGATCCTCAAGGTCGAGGGTTCCTACCACGGCCATCACGACGCGGTGATGGTTTCGGTCGCCCCGCCGCTCGAGCAGATCGGAACCCGCGAGAACCCGATCGCGGTTCCCTACGGCGAGGGCACCCCGAAGGCCCTGACCGACCTCACCCACACGGTGCCGTTCAACAACGTTGACGCTCTCAAAGCGGTGCTGGAGAACATCGGTGACCAGGTCGCGGGAATGATCGTCGAACCGGCGATGATGAACATCAACATCATCCCGCCGAAGGACGGCTACCTCCAGGCGGTCCGGGAACTCACCCAGCAGTACGGAATCAAGCTGATCTTCGACGAGGTAAAGACCGGCGCGACGATGTCCCACGGCGGCGCCACCGGCTACTACGGGGTCACTCCGGACATGATCACCCTGGCCAAAGCCACCTGCGGTGGCTACCCGGGCGGATCGATCGGCATGTCGGACGAGATCGCCCAGCTGGTCGAGGACGACCGGGTCAAGCAGTACGGCACCTTCAACGGCAACCCGCTGGTGATGGCCGCGGCGAAGGCCGCCCTGACCGAGGTCCTGACCGAAGAGGCCTACGTCGAGCTGAACGAGAAGAACGAGTACCTGAAGGGCCGCTGCCAGGAGATCATCGACAAGTACGGCCTGCCCGCCTACACCGAAGGGATCGGCGCCAAGGGCTGCGTGATCTTCTCGCCCGAGC
The DNA here is from genome assembly GCA_020438425.1 of Solirubrobacterales bacterium. Classification (GTDB taxonomy): domain Bacteria; phylum Actinomycetota; class Thermoleophilia; order Solirubrobacterales; family 70-9; genus 67-14. The sequence goes on along the minus strand of JAGQUQ010000023.1, from coordinate 10,396 downwards.
GGATCTACGAATATCGCGACTACGCCGAGTACGTGGACGCCGAGCTCTCGACCCTGGGCTGGCTTTACCACATGAACAACGGCATCTTCATGACCCCGGGCGTCGAGGAAGAGTGGACGCTTTCTGTCTTCCACACCGAGCAGGACCTCGACAACTACGCAAACGCCTTCGAACTCTTCGCCCGGGACGTCACCGCTTGATCGGGGACGGCCGGCAACTGACTGGTTGCCGGCCGCTTTCCCTTCTACACTTCCAGTCCCAAAGGGGCAGATGAGCTGCTCCGACAATCCAGGGAGACAATGCGAGTGACGATCAAAGCGACCTTCTCGGCCACGGCCGGGTTCCTGACCTGGGCACTCGCATTCGCCGGCGGCGCCGATGCGGCGTTCGTCTCCTCCGACAGTTCGATCATCGATGATTCTTCGGTTGTCACCATTCAGGCACCGGCGGTCGAAACCAACACGATCACCGTGACCAGGACGACCCGTGGCAACGTCCGCATTGTCGATAGCACGGCCGCCCTCACCCCCACCTCGCCTTGCGTATCGGTTGACGCCAACACCGTTGACTGCCCGATCGACCAGGACAACCCCTGGGTCATTCAGGGAATGCTCGGACCCGAGAACGACGTCTTCAGCTCCGGGGCGTCCGAGGGTCTCATTCTTGCCGGAGAAGGCAGCCTGGATCAGAGTCAGATCTACGGCGACACCGGTGAGGACCACATAACCGGCACCCCCGGCTCGGACACGCTTGACGGCGGGGAAGGCAGCGACTACCTCGATGGCCGTCGCGGCCGGGACCAGCTCAGGGCCGGCCCTGGAAGCGACTATGTCGTTGCCAACGACAGCATGTTCGACGTCGAGCTGAATTGCGGAGATGACGTGGCCGACATCCTCCTCCGGGACAACATCGACCCGGCCGGTACGGGATGCGAAACAGCGGCAACCACACCCGCCGTATTCTCGACCAGCTTCGAGCAGCGGATGCCGGACCTGTCCAAAGGCATCTACAAGGAACTTTCGGCGGCCGAGATAGCGGACACCGTCAACTACCTGCTCCCGACCAGACTGGAGGAAGAGCCGGTCGGATACGCGGTCGCAAGGAAGCTGGCCGGTCGCGAAATCGAACCCTTTGAAGTCATCGACCAGAAGCCGGGCGCCGGAGTCGGCGTGCTGGCGTCACTTGGAAGTCCGTTGAAGGTCAAGCTGACTTACTGGGATCCGGAACTTGATGCCAAACCCGGAAAGTGCCTTCCTTCCACGATGGTCAGATCCAGGTTCCAGAAGTCGAAAGGACTCTCACTGACCAAAGCCCTGATCGGCCTCGAGTATCGCGAGGGAGTCAAGGGCAACGAGGGCGACGCGCAGGAACTGCTGCGGCGATACGGCTGCACCTATGACCCCCAGATCGTTTACAGCCGCAGCCGCGAAAAGGGTGGCAGCGTCCAGTCAGCGAGCTTCAAATCCGTCGTGAAGTCGGTTCGGAACCCGAAGTCCGGCAAGCTCACGCGCAAGAAAAGCTGGGTTGTGAAACTGAAGGCAAAGTTCGCGCGCGAAGGAAACGACTACCTGCTCTTCTTCAGCGACGATCCGAACGCTCCCGCCAATCAGCTTCCGATCAGCGAACAGTCGAGGATCGCAAAGAAGCAACCCTCCGCCTTCCGGCTCCAGCTAAGGGAAGCCGCGACGGGGAGGGTGGTCCGTGGAGCCCGCGTCGAATTGCGGGACGGGGACCCGAAGGCAACCGTGATCGCTTCCGGACGAACCGACGCCGAAGGCCAGGTGGACCTGCAGTTCGTCGCTCAGGGTCCGAATGACCTTCAACTGAATGCATTCAAGGATGCGGTCGATCCGGCTTCCGGCGAGCCGGTCTCCCAACAGGCCGAGGTCACCATCACCTCGACCACCCCGGGCCGCACATGGACTTCGCTCGGCGGCCGGACCTTTGTCGAGGGCCCGAAGAAGGGCTTCCGTCGTACCGGTGGAGTCGGCTCGAACTTTGCCGGCGGCGATGCCTCGGCGTCTTCGGTCGGCGATGTCATCAAGTACGTAACGGACATCAGCCTGGTCTGGAATGCGATCGCCCTGGCGGACCTTCAAGCCGCGGCGCTCGGCTTGAGCTCGGCCCAACGCGACGAACTTGCCTCGATCTTTGCCGACATGTCCGGCGTAAGCCAGGCCAGCGACGCACGAAAGATGCTGCTCAAGCACCGGATCGAACCAACCCTTGCCGTTGGATCGGCAGGAAAAATCTGCGAGAGCAACGGCCCGCCACAGATCCGGAGCGGACTGGCACCAGGGTTCAACCGGTCGGAAGTGATCGCCGGAGGCGGCGTTTTCGCGAGAATCGATTGCGGACGCCTGATCACGACTTCAACCACCGGGCTCGGGCTGCTGCCAGGCGGATGGGTAGCTGGATCGGCTCCCTTGATCGCCAATGACGGCGCCGGCCTGATCGCCAACGACGGTTCCTCACTGATCGCGAACGATGGCGCCTCTTTCAATGACGGAACCGGCGGCCTGCTTTCCGAGGACTCGTCGGGATTGCTGGCGAATGACGGAGCTTCGCTGCTCCCCGTGAGTCCGTTGATGAGCAATCACGGCAGCGGCATCGTTTCGAACCATTCCGGTGCGATCGTTTCCAACAATTCCGGAGCCCTGATCAGCACCCACGGTGGCGGCTTCAATCCGCTCGGTCCAGGCACATCCCTGATGTCCCTGGACTCCCGCTAGCCCCGGCTGTCGTCCGGCGGCTTCCCGTCCGATGTCTCCTCGGTCTTGTGCATCGATTCGGGGAGACTGAGTCCGCCACCCACCAGATCCCGGAACTTCTCCTTGAAGCGCGCGGTCCGGCGGTCCGGCCGGAATCGAGCCTGGGCGCGCTTCTGCTTGGAGGGATTCCTTTCGGCGTAGCGGCGTTTGGCCCAGACCGAGTTCGGCTTGCCGAGCCGGCAGGCCCCGTAAAGCGCAACCGGCCAGATGAAGAAGCCGACGAAGGCGTGCATCACCCGCTCCTTGAGGAAGCAAACCCCGACGACCAGCAGCACCGAGACCGCTGTCAGGAGACTTACGACCAGGACACCGATCGAGTCCGAGCCGATCTCGAAAGGCCTCGCCCCGAACATGACCAAGGCCAGGACCAGAGCGGTGAGCACGGTCGCGTCGATCGAGCGGCGGCCCTCTTCAGACCAGTAGACGTCCTCGAGATGCAGCCAGAGCGCAAACTCGTCGATCGTCAGCCCGATGCCGATGCCGAAGGCCAGTGCGCTGAGGTTGAACCAGGCGCTGTCGCCGTCGAGCGCGAACGCGACCGAACCGGCAATCATCATCAGGACGATCCCGAAGACGTGGTGGTGAACGTGAAGTCCCCCTTCGCTGACGATGCTGCCCGGCCACCAGGGAACCTTCGGTGACCGCATCAGGCGGGTGCTCATCCGGATGAAGGCGAAGGAGAGAAGGAAGCCGACCAGCACCAGAAAGATCGCTTCCTGATGGTTGCTTTCGATCTGGTCCCGCCAGAAATCTCCGAGAATGGTGGCCTCGATTCCCATCGGGGCAATCCTGCCATGACGGACGCCGGAATGTCCAATCCCCGATCATGTGTGAATGAGTAACCGCCTCGCCGACGAGACCAGCCCCTACCTCCTCCAGCACAAGGACAACCCGGTCGCCTGGCAACCATGGGGCCCGGAGGCCCTCGCCGAAGCGCAGGAAAGACAGGTGCCGATCCTGCTCTCGGTCGGGTACGCCGCCTGCCACTGGTGTCACGTGATGGAGCGCGAGTCCTTCGAGGACGAAACCACTGCCGCCTACATGAACGAGCACTTCGTGCCGGTCAAGGTTGACCGGGAAGAACGTCCCGACATCGATTCGATCTACATGGAGGCGGTCCAGGCGATCACCGGACAGGGAGGATGGCCGCTGACCGCCTTCCTCGATCCCGCCGGTGTGCCCTTTCACGGCGGCACCTACTTTCCCCCGGACACTTCCCGCGGCATGCCCAGCTTCATGATGGTCATGGAGGCCGTAATCAAGGCCTGGGACGAGAAGCGGGACGAGATTCTCGCCCAGTCCGGGGACGTCAGGACTCGGCTGGGAGCCGTTGCCCTGGTCGGCGCTCCCGAAGGGGACCTCGATCCGGAACTGCCTGCCCGCCGGGCCGGCAACCTGGCCGAGCAGGCCGACATGGACCTCGGCGGTTTCGGACCGGCACCCAAGTTCCCGCCGGCATCGGCCCTCGACTTCATGCTCGGGCAGGGCGAGACCGCGGCGGTCGAAGTCACGCTCGACCGGATGGCGGCCGGCGGCATCTTCGACCAGCTGGCCGGGGGCTTCGCCCGATACTCGGTCGACGACATGTGGCTGGTGCCCCACTTCGAAAAGATGCTCTACGACAACGCCCTGCTGGCCCGAACCTACCTTCGGGCCTGGCAGGTGACCGGCCGCGACCGGTACCGGTGGGTGGCCCAGAAGACCCTCGACTGGGCCCTGGCCGAGATGCTTGATCCGGCCGGCGGATTCTACGCCTCGCTCGATGCCGATTCGGAAGGGGTCGAAGGCCTCTTCTACACCTGGACTCCGGAGGAGGTCACCGATGCTCTTGGCGACCGCGCGCCGCGGGCGATCGAGGCCTTTGGCGTCACCGGCGAAGGCCACTTGGAAGGCCGGAGCGTCCTCCACCTTCCGGCGGGCGTCCCACCCGACGAAATCGACCGGGAACTGGAAGAGCTTTCCGACGCACTCCTCGCCGCACGCACCGAAAGGGTCCGGCCCGACCTCGACGACAAGGTGCTCAGCTCCTGGAACTCCCTGATGATCTCCGCCCTGGCCGAAGCCGGGGCTGTTCTGAATCGTCCGGATTACCTGGATGCCGCCCGGCGCTCTGCCGATTTCATCTGGAACGGAATGAGGAGCCCCCAGGGGAACCTGCTCAGGACTTGGCGGCACGGGGAAGCGAGGCTGAACGCCTACCTGGAAGACCACGCGTTCCTGGTCGAGTCCCTGCTCGATCTCTACGAAGCGACCTTCGACCCGGTCTGGTTCACCCGGGCACAGGCCATGGCCGAGGCGATGATCGACCGGTTTGCCGACCCGGCCCGGGGCGGTTTTTTCACAACTTCCCACGACCACGAGGAACTGATCGCCCGGCGCAAGGACGTCGGGGACCATCCGATTCCGGCCGGAAGCTCGTCGGCGGCGCTCGGCCTGCTCCGCCTTTCGAGTCTGACCGGCGAGTCGAGCTACCGGCGAAAGGCCGAAGAAGTGCTCCGGCTGCTGGCCCCGGCAACGGCTCGACAGCCCGGAGCCTTCGGCCACCTGCTGCAGGGCCTCGCCTTCTTCCACTCGACCGCCCCGGAACTGGCGATCGTCTGGCCGGATGAAGGGCCGGACGCAGAGGCCGAAGGGCTGATCGCGGCCGCCCGGAAGAAGTACCGGCCGAATCTGGTCGTCGCTGGCGGACCCGAAGGTGCGTCTTCGCCCCCGCTGTTGCTGGAGCGAAAGCTTGTTGACGGTCGGTCGGCGGCGTATGTTTGCGAAAGCTTCGCCTGCAAGGCCCCGGTGACCACCCCGTCCGAACTCGAAAGCCAGCTGGAGGATGCGAATGTCAACGACCAGTGAGATCGCCGCTCATTACTTCGACTGCGTAGCCCGCCAGGACATCGAGGGCATGATCGAGTGCTGGCGGCCGGGCAGCCGGGCGAACTTCGTCGGCATGGAGGAACTCCGGGCGCCGGAGGATTACCGCAGTTGGTTCGGCAACCTTTTCAGCTGCTTTCCGGACTTCCGCCTCGAGGCCCGGAGCATCGTGGCCGAGGGTGAAGAGGCATCGGTCCACTGGCAAGCCACCGGCACCTTCGACGGAGAAGGAGTCTTCGAGGGCTTCCGACCGAACGGGGCGAAGATCGACATAGAGGGAGTCGACCTGCTCACCCTCGAGGAGGGCAGGATCGTCCACATCACGGCGATCCTGAACGGACTCGACATGGCCCGACAGCTCGGCGCCGTGCCGCCGAAGGGATCCTTCGCCGACAAGGCAATGGCCGGCGCCTTCAACGCGAAGACCGCCGCCGCAAAGAAGCTGAAGGACCTCAGACGCTGAAGCCCGGCCGGGGCTAGAGGACCGGCAGAAAGCTTTCGATCTCGAAGGGAGTGACCTGGACCCGGTAGGCGTCCCATTCCTGCCGCTTCAACTCGATAAAGCGACGGAAGGTGTGCTCGCCCAGGGTCCGCAACACCAGCTCCGAATCAGCCGCCAGTTCGATCGATTCACCCAGCGTTGCCGGGAGCTGCTCGATGCCGCGCTGGGCCAGCTGGTCCGGACCGAGGTGGTAGAGGTTCTCCTCCATCGGCTCGGGCAGCTCGTATCCCTTCTCGATCCCTTCCAGTCCGGCCTGGAGCATTCCGGCAAGGCAGAGGTAGGGGTTGCATGCCGGGTCAGGGCAGCGGATCTCGACCTTTGCTTCCTCCGGCTGCCCGCCGTTTTGCTGAGGCACCCGAATCAGCGAAGACCTGTTGCGACGGGACCAGGAAAGGTAGACGGGGGCCTCGTACCCGGGCACCAGGCGCTTGTAGGAGTTGACCCACTGGGCGTAGAGCGGCGCGATCTCGCGTGCGTGCCGGAGCTGGCCGGCGATGAATGCCTTGGCGATCTGAGAGAGCGAACCCGGCTTCTCGCTGTCAAAGAAAGCGTTCTCGCCGTCCCGGAGCAGCGACTGATGCAGGTGCATGCCCGAGCCGTTGGCACCTCCGAGCGGCTTCGGCATGAAGGTCGCGTGCCAGTTCTGCTGGACCGCGTACTCCTTGACCACGATCTTGGCAGTCATCACGTCATCGGCGGTGGCCAGAGCGCCAGCCGGCTTCAGATCGAGTTCGTGCTGTGAAGGGCCGGCCTCATGGTGGGTCGAGGCGACATGAACACCCATCTGTTCCAGCGCAAGGACGGTCTCCCGCCGGACATCGGACCCGGCGTCGAGAGTGGTCAGGTCGAAGTAGCCGCCTTCGTCGAGCACCTCGGGCACTCCGCCTTCGGGCCGGGCCGACCGAAAGTAGAAGAATTCGAGTTCCGGGGCAACCACGTAGTCGTCGAAGCCGAGTTCTGCGGCGCGTTCGAGGGCCCGCTTGAGCACCCAGCGGGGATCGCCTTCGTAGGCATGTCCGCCTGGTACCTCGATGTCACAGAACATCCTCGCGACGGCGTCGGTTCCCCCCGGTCGCCACGGAATGAGACTGAAGGTGGAAGCGTCGGGCCGGGCGACCATGTCGGACTCCTCGACCGGGTTGAACCCGGTCAGCGAGGCGCCGTCGAAGCCGATGCCCTGTTCGAAGGCCCGCTCGAGTTCGCTCGAATTGATCGAGAAGCTCTTGAGATTGCCCAGAACGTCGGTGAACCAGAGCCGGACGAAACGGACGTCGTTTTCCTTGACCGCTTGAAAGACGTCTTCCGGGGTATTGGTCTGTACTGCCATCGGACTCCTTGGAGGGCGAGAGATTTGGCTTGCGAGCCGGGATCGAGGTGCTTCAGCCCGAAACGATACGCGAAGGGGCTTGCAAGACGCCGCCGTAGGGGGTATAACTTACTTGCGGTAAGTAACTAGCTAAAAGTAAAGTAATGGCTCGCTAAACGGCGACTAAAGCGGGGCCGCGGGCCGTCACTTCGAGGAAACACTGGGAAGCGTGACATCGTGACCGTAAAGACAGAAGTCAGCCGATTCCATATCCACGACGAACTGACCGCCCCCGACGAGAGCGCGCCGATTCTCAAGAGCATCCAGGTCGGCGGCCGCCAGGTGAACAAGCTGGTCGGTGTCCTTGCCGGCTCTCCCGCAGTGCTGCGGGCCTACACCCGGATGCGGGCCGAACTCCAGCAGGGCGAGCTTCCGCAGGCCACCCGGCAGCGGATTGCTCTCGCGGTGGCCGAGCACAGAGGCGACGCATACAGCGTGGTCCAGTACGCGAAGTCGGCGCGCAACGCCGGACTCGGACTCGACGAAGTGTCGAGGGCGAGGAGCTTCGCCTCATCGGATCCGCGCGAGCAGGCTCTGCTCACCTACCTGAAGGCCGCCCTCGAGGCCGACGGTGACCCGCCGATCTACCTGCACGAGGAAGCTCGTGAGGCCGGATGGGACGACGAGCAGATCCTCGAGGCCCTGGCCCACGTGGCGATGGGCGAGTTTCAAAGCGTGATGGCCGCAGCTGCGGCCCTCCCGAAGGATCAGGCAACACCCCGGGTTCTGCCCGACGCCGCCTGATCCGGCCATCCAGGGTCCACTTCTCTCCCTCTGGACCCGGACGAGCGAGGCCTCTCCCTCCCTGACCGGCCTCGCTCCAACAAAAAAGGACGGCCCCAAGACGGGGCCGTCCTTTTTACTTCGTACCTCTCGAAGGTTTGCCTGGACTCAGCGGCTCTCGACCCGCACACCGTAGGTCAGGGCGCCATTGAACCGGCAGCCGTAGCCGGTCAGGGAGTCGACCTTGATCTGGGGCTGCGAGTTGCGCATGTTCGGAATCTGGTTGCAGGTGTTCCGGTTTCGGCTCGCGACCCAGCTGTTGCTCTCGTTGAAGGTGTCGCAGACAGTGGCATTCTTCATCTGGCCGTTGATGATCTCGCAGGCCGGCGGCACCGAGAGCGCCGGGGCCCAGGTCGGCACGATGAGCGAGATGTAGTCACCCTTGTTGACCTTGACCGGGCGCGGCAGGTTGAAGGTGGCTGTCTTGCCGAGGAAGTTGGTCAGGTTCTGGACCTGGGTCCGCCGACGCAGCTTGAAGACGATCTGTCCGTCGACTTCCTTCTTGGCGAGGATCCCGATCGCGGCCTGGGGCACTTCACCGAACTTGCGCTCGAAGAAGCGCTGGTCACCCGCGGAGGGCTTGCCGAGCTTGATCCGCCAGCGGGTGATGTTTCCGACGAAGGGAACCCGGTACGCGTTGGCGACCCCGCCGGCCTTGGCCTGGATGCCGCTCACGAGCACAACCGACTGGCAGCGTTCGGGGCAAAGCGGGATTCGCTTGGCGCTCATCTTGCCGAGGTAGACGGCCTTGCCGGGCGCGGCGTCGGCCTGGTTGCCGGGTCCGCTGAAGATCGCGAGGCCAACCAGCAGGGCGGCAAGCCCGGCCAGGGCTGCTGTGACCTGGGTTCGACGGCCGACGGTCGGAAAAGTCTTTACTGACATCAGTTCAATAGCTCCTTGTTCGAATCACCCGCGCCGGATCTCTTATCGGTCTTCGGGAATGCCTGAATGAAGGCGGCGGGTCACGGTACAAACAGCCGAAACCTCGGGAAGGATCGGTTTTTTCCCTGCAAAGAAACGGTCGCGGGGCGCTCGGGCCCTCGCTGGCGCTACTTGCCGCGACTGATGATCAAGTGACGGACCCGGCCCACACCAGTGCTGGTGAAGCCGATCTCGTCGGCGACAGCCTTGGTCAGGTCCCAGGTTCGACCGGGGCCGTAGGGGCCGCGGTCAATCACTTCGGCGATTGCGAACTTGCCGCGGTAGCCGAACAGAACCCGGGTTCCGCAGGGAAGATTCTTGTTGGCCACGCCGATCGTGCCGGGCCGCAGGGTCACCTTGCCGCAGGCGGTGCCGTTGCCGTAGAGACCGGGGCCGTACCAAGAGGCCTCGGCGGTCTTCATCGTGCCGACCAATGCCCGGGCCGTGCCCGGGGTGACGATCCCGTTGCTGGCCAGGTTGGCCGAGTTCTGGAACTGGCGCACAGCGCTTGTGGTCGGGCGATCGAACTTGCCGGCCAGAGAGCCTCTGAGGAAACGCTTTGAACGGACGATGCTCTTCAGCACGGTGACATCCGGCCCGGTCATGCCTTCGCGGAGAGTCCTGTTGCCAAAGCGGGTTCCGCGAACGGCAGCGGGGCCGGTGGCGTTGGCGGCGGGCTTGGAGGCGGGTGCCGGCTTTGAGGATGCGATGCCGATTCCGCCGGACGCGGCTCCAGCGCTTCCGGTCTGGCTGCCGGCGAATGCGGCGGCAAGCATGACCGTCGAAGCGATCAGAAAAGTGGCGATATTCAATTTGCCCAGCCGGAAGCTGCGAATCATTCCTTCGTCTCTCTTTCGGTGGCTTGCGGGGTTAGCTGTCGGGCTCGCGCTGAAAGAGCAGCGCTACCTGGCGGATGCCAGTGATTCGCCCCTGGACCAAAGTCCTTTGGGTCCCCCGTTCTCCGCGATCTTGAGGCGGAGATTCAGCAGAAGGTCCGGGAAGATTAGCAAACGCTCACGATATGTGTGCATTTCATTTGTGTGATGTACATCCGTTTCTTGAAAGTGCCGCGTACAATGGGTTTGTGGGTCGGACGGCTGCGGGGAGAGAGAAAACTCCTCGAGGAAAGTCCGGACACCGAAGGGCAAGGACGGTGGGTAACGCCCACCCGGGGAAACCCGCGGGAAA
>JAGQUQ010000239.1 GCA_020438425.1 Solirubrobacterales bacterium | reverse complement strand
AAGCAGGAGCTTGACGGTGCCGAGCACACCGGCCGACAGCACCACCTGCTCCGCGGTGAACACCTTCCGCCGCCGTCGCACCCACGCGCCGGGCCGCTCGGTGGTGACGCGCCAACCACCGCCGGGCAGCGGCTCGAGGTCGGTGACCTGGCGGTCGGGGTGGACCTTCGCCCCGTTCTTCTCCGCCAGGTAGAGGTAGTTGCGATCGAGGGTGTTCTTGGCGCCGAACCGGCAGCCGACCATGCACCCGCCGCAGTGGGTGCAGCCGACCCGGTCGGGGCCCTCGCCGCCGAAGTAGGGGTCGGGCACGCGCTCCCCCGCCTTGCCGAAGTACACGCCGACCGGGGTCCGGTGGTAGGTGTCGGCGACGCCGAGGCGCTGGGCGAGGTCCTTCATGTACTCGTCGGCGGGCGTGTCCTCGGGGACCTCGTTCACGCCGAGCATGCGGCGCGCCTGGTCGTAGAACGGGGCCAGCTCGGCCTTCCAGTCCGTGATGTGCCCCCACTGCGGGTCCGTGTAGAACGGCGCCAG
>JAGQUQ010000238.1 GCA_020438425.1 Solirubrobacterales bacterium | reverse complement strand
AGAGACGGCCGGTGTCATGAATGCCCGGGCCGATCTCTATGAGGGCGCACGCTGGTACGTCACACCAACCACCGAGTCGGAGGGTGTGCTCCTCGACAGGCTCCAGAAGCTGATCAAGGGACTGGGCGCGAAGCCGGTTGCGATCGACGCCGCAGAGCACGACCAGGCGATGGCTGTGGTCAGCCACCTCCCACATGTGTTCGCCAACCAGCTGGCGGCCCAGGGAAGGAACGGCACCGAACGCCTCGGGGCTCTGGCTCCGAGCCTCCGCGACGGAACCCGCGTGGCCGGCTCGAACCCGGCGATCTGGGGCGAGATATTCGCGACCAACCACGAGGCGGTAGCTGCTGCGATCGACGATTCGATCGAGGGGCTGAAGCGGGCCCGCGAAGTCATTTCGTCGGCTGATCCCGAGCGGATTGCTTCCTGGCAGGCCGCTGTCGGGGAGGATCGTGCGGCGCTCTCGGCTACCGAGTCCGAAGCCGGGGCGACCCACGAACTGCGAGTGCTGGTACCCAACCAGCCCGGCGTGC
>JAGQUQ010000237.1 GCA_020438425.1 Solirubrobacterales bacterium | reverse complement strand
CCTACGACAACGCGCTGGCGGAATCCACCATCGGTCTCTACAAAACCGAGCTGATCAACAAGGACGGACCCTGGCGAACCCGCTCAGACGTTGAACTGGCAACCCTGACCTGGGTTGACTGGTTCAACAACCGCAGGCTCCATGGAGCCTGCGGTCACCTGCCACCCATAGAGTTCGAACAGCAGCACCAAGAAGCATCACTTACCCAATGAAAACCGTCTCCACAAAACCCGGGGCGGTTCAGCAGTCCTGGGTGAACGCGGCGAAGGCCCCCACCCCCACCACGACCGTCAAGGTGGCCTTCAAGAACTGCGACGTCGGCTGCTCGAGCTGCAACGCCGCTTACGTCGTCTCGGCGCGGAGCAATTCTTCCGAAGTCGGGGATGGCGATCTAGCCAGTTCCCTCAACGACTTTCCATTCGGCTTCGGCCACTTGGTCTTCCCTTCAGTTTCTCGCTATTCGGGGGAACTGGTTCCACCTTGTGGTGGTAGTCCGTATTGGTTCGCTTCCTCGTCGCCTTCAAACAACATCAGGAC
>JAGQUQ010000236.1 GCA_020438425.1 Solirubrobacterales bacterium | reverse complement strand
GGTGGAGTTTGCCAAGGCAACCGGTGCCGGCCATTTCCACCATGTGTCCTCGATCGCATCGGCTGGCCTCTACGAAGGGGTGTTCCGCGAAGACATGTTCGACGAGGCCGAGAACCTCGATCACCCGTATTTCATGACCAAGCACGAGAGCGAGAAGGTCGTGCGGACCGAATGCAAGGTGCCGTGGACGGTGTACCGGCCTGCGATGGTGGTGGGCGATTCCATGACCGGTGAGATGGACAAGATCGACGGTCCGTACTACTTTTTCAAGCTGATCCAGCGCATGCGCCAGATCCTGCCGCCCTGGATGCCCAGTATTGGCCTCGAGGGCGGTCGCATCAACATCGTGCCGGTGGATTTCGTGGTCAAGGCGCTGGACCACATCAGCCACCAGAAGCGCGCCAGTGGCGGCTGTTTCCACCTCGTTGATCCGATGGGTTATCGCGTCGGGGATGTGCTGGACATCCTGAGCAAGGCCGCCCACGCACCCAAGATGAACCTGTTCGTCAATGCCGCCCTGCTGGGCTTCATCCCCAAGA
>JAGQUQ010000235.1 GCA_020438425.1 Solirubrobacterales bacterium | reverse complement strand
AGAAGTGGGGCATCCACAGCACCTACACCGACAACCTGCACATGCTCACGCTCAACCGGGGTGGCCCTGTGATCTGGCTGAGCGAGGACGACGCGAAGAGCGCAGGCATCGTGGACAACGACTGGGTCGAACTGTTCAACACCAATGGCGCCATCGCGGCGCGTGCGGTGGTCAGCCAGCGGGTCAAGGTTGGCATGGTGCTGATGTACCACGCCCAGGAAAAGATCATCAACACCCCGGGCTCGGAGATCACCGGCACGCGCGGCGGCATCCACAACTCGGTGACCCGCATCGTGACCAAGCCGACCCACATGATCGGCGGCTACGCGCAGTTCAGCTACGGCTTCAACTACTACGGAACCATCGGCACCAACCGGGACGAGTTCGTCATCGTGCGCAAGATGCGCAAGATCGACTGGCTCGACGGTGAAGGTCGCGACACGGTTCAGGCTTGAGCCGCACAGGAGAAACCACAATGAAAGTTCGTGCCCAAATCGCGATGGTGCTGAACCTGGACAAGTGCATCGGTTGCCACACCT
>JAGQUQ010000234.1 GCA_020438425.1 Solirubrobacterales bacterium | reverse complement strand
AACGCCGCCTCCCAGGTCCATTACATCCTGGAACACAGCGAATCCCGCGTGTTTTTCGTGGAAAACGAAGAACAGCTCGACAAATGGCTCGAGGTCCGCGACCGCCTGCCGGACTTGAAGCACGTCGTGGTCATGGACATGGACGGTCTCAAGCATTTCTCCGACCCGGCGGTCATGAGCTACGAGGAGTTTCTGGACCTTGGTCGACAGGAAAAGACGCGCCGTCCGAGCCTGTTCGAGGAACGCGCCGCCGCCGTTAAGGGCTTGGACCCGGCGATCATCGTCTACACCTCCGGCACGACCGGCCCGCCGAAAGGCGCCGTCCTGACGCATTCCAACCTGCTTTGGACCACCGCGTCCATGGGCATGGCCAATCCCATGTTCGAGACGGATGAGGTGCTGAGCTTCCTGCCCCTGTGCCATATCGCCGAGCGCGTCATGACGACGTTCAATCAGCTTACCTTCGGCTACACCGTCAATTTCGCCGAGAGCCTGGAGACCGTGCCCCAGAATCTGCGGGAGGTCTCGCCCACGGTGTTT
>JAGQUQ010000233.1 GCA_020438425.1 Solirubrobacterales bacterium | reverse complement strand
AGGGTTCGTTCCCGCCACCGTCGAGGAAATTCGCGCTCACGGCGCTGAACCTGGCTACGGCTCGCCGGTCGGGGTGCGTGACGCCGTCATCGTGGTCGATGACAGCGCGCGTGATGCTCCGAATCTCGTCGCCGGCGCCAATCGCGAAGGCTGGCACCTGCTCAATGTCAATTGCGGACGTGACTACGAACCGACCTATGTGGCGGACGTGGCCGAAGCGCAAGCCGGATTCGCCTGCCCGCACTGTGGCGCCGCAATGAGCGCCGATCGCGCGATCGAAATCGGCAACATCTTCAAGCTCGGCACGCGTTACAGCGAAGCGCTCGGTGTCAATTTCCAGGACGAAGCCGGCGTTTCGAAACCCGTGTTGATGGGCTCGTACGGAATCGGCAGCGGACGCGCCGCTGCCACCATCGTCGAGCAGCGCCACGACGACAAGGGAATCGACTGGCCGGTCGAGGTCGCTCCGTATCCGGTGTCGCTGATGTGGATCGGCGCCGCCGAGGATGAGGTCACGAGCGGGGCGGCCGACGAGCTGTA
>JAGQUQ010000232.1 GCA_020438425.1 Solirubrobacterales bacterium | reverse complement strand
CGTCTTCGCCGCGTCTTCGGCCAACGGCAAACGTTCTGTTGCCTTTGTCGCGAACGCCCAGATCCTCAAAGGCACTCAGGGCAATCCGAATGCCCCGAGGATCAGCGCCCTGATCCGCAGAATGCAGGTGGCGGCCGTCTGTCACGCCCTCGGTTAGTCATCTGAGCTCACAGGCCCTTGGTCCGGGTCCGGTGGCGGAATCTTTCCGCTGGTCCTTTCCGCACCCTTCTTTGAATGTGCGGGGCTCAGAAGGTGCTGAATTCGGAGCGGGATAACTCGAAGCCGTTGCCGGTGTTCATGTTTTCGCAGCGCATGCTGTCTCCCTTGTGGCTGGATGAGCATTCAAACGGGCCGACCATGTTGATCATTCCGTGACCCACTTCCGGGCCGCTGTTCAAGGTTGTGTCACCCGCGCAGACGATCTCCGCCTTTCCGTCGGCCAGGGCCAGTCCGTTGCCGTAATCGAGTTGGCATTCCGGATCAGGTTTGACTTTCCAGCTGTGCTTCCTGATGTCACAGCGAACCATCGTCTCATCGGCAA
>JAGQUQ010000231.1 GCA_020438425.1 Solirubrobacterales bacterium | reverse complement strand
CGGAGCGACGTAGGGGCCGAGCTCCGCCGGAGCCATGACGGATCCGTCGTGGACCAGCTCGATGGCGCGGTCACCGATCTCGGCGACCTGCTTGATCAGGGTCTCCACGCCGGCCAGGCCGGAGCCGGAGACGGCCTGGTAGGAGGCGACGTGCATCTTGTTCAGTCCGGCGACATCGTGCAGGGCCTTCATGACCGGCATGATGGACATGGTGGTGCAGTTCGGGTTGGCGATGATGCCCTTGACCAGCCCCTCGCGGGCCTCCGGGTTCACCTCGGAGACGATCAGCGGGACCTCGTCATCCTTGCGCCATGCGGAAGAGTTGTCGACGACCTTCACGCCAGCCGCTGCGAACAGCGGGGCGTACTGCTTGGACGTGCCGCCACCCGCGGAGAACAGCGCCAGATCGATGCCCTTGAGGGACTCCTCGGTCTGCTTCGCCAGATCCTCGACGACGATCTCCTCGCCACGGAAGGACAGAGTCGAGCCCGCGGAACGGGCGGAGGCGAAGAAACGGACGTTGGTGCACGGGAAGTTGCGCTG
>JAGQUQ010000230.1 GCA_020438425.1 Solirubrobacterales bacterium | reverse complement strand
CGATGTGCCCGTAGTCGCGCCGGCCGCCGCGCGTCCAGCGGAAGCCGGTGAGCGGCGCGCCGTCGGTGTCGGGCACGTTGACGTTGAGCATGGTGCGCGGCGCCCACTCGCGCCCGAGCATGAACGCCGCGACGCGGACCGCAAGTTCGGCCGCCGGGCCATAGTCGAAGGGCGCGCCGCCGTCGAGGCTGATCGCGAACGCCCGGAGCCCGAGGAGCGCGGCCTCCATCGCGCCGGCGACGGTGCCCGAGTAGGTGACGTCGTCGGCGAGGTTGGGGCCACGGTTGATGCCGCTGACGACGAGGTCGGGCGGGCGTGGCAGCAGGTTGTGTACGGCGAGATAGACGCAGTCGGTCGGGCTGCCGTCGACTGTCCAGCGCAGCGGGCCGCGGGGCAGCGCGCGCAGCGGGCGGCCGAGGCTGATCATGCGCGCGACGCCCGACTGTTCGCGGTCGGGCGCGATGACGGCGACCTCACCGACCGCGGTGAGCGCCTCGGCGAGCGCGCGGATGCCCTCTGCGTAGAAGCCGTCGTCGTTGGTGACG
>JAGQUQ010000022.1:10779-31853 GCA_020438425.1 Solirubrobacterales bacterium | reverse complement strand
GTTGGCCTGGGCGCCCGTCTTCCTGACCAGATAGAGAAAGGCGCTCAATTCCGGCACCCGCGGTGGCGGACCCGGATCCCCGGCTCTCAGTTCGGTCGTGATGTCGTCGATGCCGGCTACGTCGAGTACGCACTCGGAAGCGAGTTCGGCGGCGGTGATGGCGGAGACGGGCCCCGTGCAGTTGGTGGTCCGGTCAAGGGTGTCGTCATGGATCACCACCGGCACCTTGTCCGATGTCAGCTTCACGTCGGCTTCGAGCACGAACCCGGCGTCGGCAGAGTGCAGAAAGCCAACAATGGAGTTCTCGGCCTCGGCCGCCTTGCCATTCACCAACGGTCCGCCGCGGTGGGCGTGGATCCAGGGAGACGCGCTCGCCTCGGCGGCCAGCGACCCCATCGCCAGCACCGACAGCATCAGAACCGCAAACCTGAACCTCAAGTGAAACCCCCTCCGTTGAACCCTCGGGTCCGGACGGACCCCTCCTCCGGCACCAAGGATATCCGCGCGCGGTGCATCAGTCGGGCATTCGGAGAACTCGCCCCCTTGCGACGGTCGCCGCGCCGCAAAATGCGGGGCTTGTTGCAGAGTTGTGAATCAAGAATCCTGCGATTTGCGGAAACGCCGCCGACGCTTCCCGGCCGGGCCTGCTTGGATGGCCCGCGGTGTCGCGCTCGAAGAAAAAAGCTCCCTCCTGCGAGGACTGCTACTTCCGCCAGAAGATGCTCTGCGCCCTCGACCTGGAAGAGCCCTGTGGCACCTTCCGCGAGAGCCGGCCGGAAGGTCTCGTGCCGCCGCGCCAGCCGATGCTCCTGCTCCGCCCTCCGCGCTGGGCCGATCGGAACGTAGGCGCTAGCTAGCTGGCACCACCGGCGAAGACCGGATGACCGCGGATGGCTCCGGCCACGAGCATTCACGGACGGTTGGCCGGGCTCTGCTCCCGGTACTCCGGAGTAGCATTGACCTGATGAACGGAATCGGTCCGAGGTCATGAAGCTCACGGTCCTGGGAAAGTCGCCTGCCTGGCAGGACGCGGACGGGGCATGCAGCGGATACCTGGTCACCGAAGGCGACACGACGGTGCTGCTCGACTGCGGCAACGGGGTCTTCGGCAAGTTGCGGAAGTTCGTCGATTACGTCGATGTCGATGCGATCGTCATTTCCCACCATCACGTCGATCACATCATCGATCTGATCCCGTACGGCTTCGCCCTCAAGTTCGCCCCCAGACAGCAGCCGGTCCCGGTCGACCGGTGGCCGGGGACTGAGAACCCGGCCCGGCCGAAGCTGTTCGTCCCTCCCGGTGCGACCGATTTCTTCAACAAGGTCTCCGACAGCTGGGGGACCGGCAACCTGCTCGAGGACGCCTTCGAAACCTCCGAGTACGACCCGGCCGGAAAGCTCGAGATCGGGCCGGTTTCGGTGACTTTCACCGAGGTCCCGCACTACATAACGACTTACGCGATGGATCTGACCGGGCCGAACGGTTCACGCATCACCTACGGTGCGGATTGCTGCCCGAATCCGGCTCTGGTCGAACTGGCCTCGGGCACCGATCTGCTGATTGCCGAGTCGACCTTGCCCCGTCCCGAAAGGACCGGCATCCGGGGGCACCTGACCCCGGCCGAAGCCGGCGAGCACGCCGAGAAGGCCGGGGCGAAACAGCTGATGCTGACCCACATCTCCGACGAGATCGATCCGGAGTGGGCCCTGGAGCAGGCCCGGACCACCTACAACGGCCCGGTCAGTGTTGCCCGGGAAGGCATCGAGATCGAAGTTTGAGCCGGAAGCGGTCCGTCAATAGGCTGCAGGCCAATGTCTGAGCGCGACCTCTTTGCCAACTTCGCCCGGATGCGACGGGAGATGGACGAGATGCTGACCGGTTCCTGGGGTCGGGCCACCTACATCAGCCGGCGAGCGAGCGGTTTTTCACCCAACGTCGATGTCTATTACAGCGGCGATCCGCAGCGGGCCGTAGTCAAGTGCGACCTGAGCGGAATCGATCTCTCGACGGTCGGGATCGAAGTCAGCGGCCGCCAGCTGACCATCGTCGGCGAGCGTCCCGTTCAGGAGACCGAAGGCAGGGTTTATCAGCAGGTAGAGATCCCTACCGGGCCGTTTCGCCACGTCGTCGAGCTTCAGGTCGACGTCGATTCCAGCAAAGCGAAGGCAACCTACGACGACGGGGTCCTGCGGGTCGAGTTGCCCCTCCGGGACGAGACCGAGGTGACCAGGAAGGTCCCGGTGGACCGGACTCCGAAGAGGGGCGAGATCGATGGCTGATTTTTCCGAAGGCGTTCCGGTGCTGGAAGTTGTGAGCGGAACCGGCGAGGACGTCGACGAGCTCCTGCGCAGCGACCGGGAACTCCCCGAGGCAATGCCCGTCCTGCCGCTGCGGGACACGGTCGCCTACCCCGACACCCTGGCCCCGCTCGGGGTCGGTCAGGAACGGTCGATCAAGCTGGTTGATGATGTGCTGGCCGGCAACCGGATGCTGGTCATGGTTGCTTCCCGGGACCCGGAGGAGGACACGCCCAGCCCCGACCAGCTGCATGACGTCGGGGTGGTCGGGGTGGTCACCCGGATGCTCAAGGTGCCCGACGGCACGATCCGGATCCTGGTGCAGGGCAGCCAGCGGGTGAGGCTCGGGGATTACGTCACCGAGAAGCCGTACCTGGTCGCCCGGATCACCGAGATGCTGGACGTGATCGAGGAATCGCCTGAACTCGAGGCCCTGACCCGCAACGTCCAGAAGACCTTCTCCGACATCATCGAGCAGATCCCCTACCTGCCGGAGGAACTCCAGCTCGCGGTCACCAACATCGACGAGCCATCGGCGCTTTCGCATCTGATCGCCGGAGCGCTCCGCATCTCCACCGAGGAGAAGCAGCTGCTGCTCGAGGAGGTCGACGTATCGAAGCGCCTGCGGATGCTTTCGGAGATCCTCGCCCGCGAACTCGAAGTGATCCAGCTCGGTTCCCAGATCCAGTCCGAGGTCCAGTCCTCGATCGACAAGGGTCAGCGCGAGTACTTCCTGCGCGAGCAGCTAAAGGCGATCCAGACCGAGCTGGGGGAAGAAGACGAACAGACCGCGGAGATCAACGAACTGCGCGAAAGGATCGAGGCGGCCAGCCTGCCCGACCATGCCCACCAGGCCGCCGAGCGGGAACTCTCGCGCCTGGAAAAGCTCCCGCCGGCCGCCGCCGAGCACGGCGTCATCCGGACCTACCTCGAGTGGCTGGTCGACCTGCCCTGGGCGAAAGAAACCGAGGACAACCTCGACATCGACCACGCCCGCGAAGTTCTCGATGCGGACCACTACGACATGGAGAAGATCAAGGACCGCATCCTCGAGTACCTGGCGGTCCGCAAGCTGAACCCGGATTCCCCCGGGCCGATCCTCTGTTTCGTCGGGCCTCCCGGGGTGGGCAAGACCAGCCTCGGTCAGTCGATTGCCCGGGCGCTCGGTCGCGAGTTCGAACGGATTTCGGTCGGTGGTGTGCGGGACGAAGCCGAGATCCGGGGGCACCGCCGGACCTACATCGGGGCGATGCCGGGCACCATCGTGCGGGCTCTCCGCGATGCCGGGTCCAGGAATCCGGTCTTCATGATCGACGAGATCGACAAGATGGGCTCCGACTTTCGCGGTGACCCCTCCTCGGCGATGCTTGAAGTCCTCGACCCGGCCCAGAACGAGACCTTCCGCGACCACTACCTGGATATGCCGTTCGACCTCTCGGATGTCATGTTCATCGCCACCGCGAACGTGCTCGACACGGTTCCGGGTCCGCTCCGTGACCGCATGGAGATCATCCAGCTGGCCGGCTACACGGTCGACGAGAAGCGCCACATCGCCCGCCGGTACCTGGTGCCCAGGCAGATCAGGGCGAACGGGCTCAAGGCCTCACAGATCTCGTTCACCGACCCGGCCCTGACCGCGATCATCGAGGAGTACACGCGGGAAGCCGGCGTGCGGAACCTGGAACGGGAGATCGGCACGGTCTGCCGAAAGGTTGCCCGCACGGTCGCCGAGAAGGGCGGCAAGACGAAGAAGATCAAGGTTTCCGGCAAAAAGGTCAGAGAGATGCTGGGCCGGCGCCGGGTCTTCTCCGAGACCCGGCGGAGGACCAAGGTTCCCGGAGTTTCGACCGGGCTCGCCTGGACACCGACCGGTGGCGACGTCCTTTTCATCGAGGCAACCGCGATGCCCGGCACCGGAAAACTGGTCATCACCGGCCAGCTTGGCGACGTGATGCGCGAGTCGGCCCATGCGGCGCTCTCGTATGTGCGGGCCAATGCCCACGAGCTTGCTCCGGGTCTCGAAGAGAAGTGGTTCGCCTCTCATGACCTTCACATCCACGTTCCGGCGGGCGCCGTGCCGAAGGACGGCCCCTCGGCCGGCGTGGCGATCACGGTGGCCCTCGTTTCGCTGATCACCGGACGGCCGGTGAGAAACGACGTGGCGATGACCGGCGAGGTGACCCTGACCGGTCAGGTGCTGCCGATCGGCGGGGTCAAGGAGAAATCACTGGCGGCCCAGCGAGCCGGAATCAAGATCGTGATCCTGCCCAGCCGCAACGAGGGCGACGTCGAAGAGATCCCCGAAGACGAGCGGGCGGTGGTCGAGTTTCGCTACGCGGAAAAGGTCGGCGACGCGCTGGCGGTGGCACTCGACGGGAATCTCCGGGTCTGACGATCAGCTGTTCGTTTTTCTTTGAGCCGGGGTACCGGTATCCTCAGAACACTTCAATCGGTAACCAAGCGAGGGATACATGGGCAACGAAAGAATCTCAGGCAAGGCCGGACAGGCTTACGCCTCGGCACGAGACAACCAGTACGTTCGTCGCCTGATCGAGGACGAGGAACTTCGCGCGAGCCTGATCGCGGCGGCGCTGGCCGGTCGCAAGGCGCTTCAGCGGGTTCAGTCGAACCGCGGTTCGGCGGTCGAAGCGGTGACCCAGGACAAGCGGGTCAAGAAGGAGCTTCAGAGCGCTGCGGAGTCCCTTCGTGACGCGGCCGACCGGATTCGCGAGCCAAAGAGGAAGAAGCGGCACCCGGTCCGCAACCTTCTCCTGATCGGCGTCGTCACCGGCGGGCTGGTCCTGGTCTTCAGCGAGTCGGCCCGCAAGAGCCTGCTCGACGCGATCTTTGGAGCCGAGGAAGAGTTCGTCTACACCTCGACCACCTCAACCGAAACCGCACAGACCAACGGCACCCCGGTCGCCGAGTAGGTACGCCGTGGGCCACCAGGCCCACGGCTGCCCGAACCCGTCAACCACGCAGGCTCTCCGGGTTGAGGTGCCGCAGGTCTTGCACTGTTAGACGTGTAGAACCTGCGGCAGTTCCGTGTCTGACCCGAGCCGGACTGTCCGCTGGCGGAGCCGGCCCATCCATTCTCTCCCCTTTGGGCCGGCGGGTTCCTGTGGCCGCCCGGCGTAGACCGGGCGGCTTCCTTAGGATGCTTGTCCTTTGGCTCGCAGGGATGACATAAGAAATGTGGCGATCGTGGCTCACGTCGACCACGGCAAGACGACTCTGGTTGACGCGATGCTCTGGCAGTCCGGTGCTTTCCGGCAGGGTCAGGACGTCAACGAACGGGTCATGGACTCGATGGACCTCGAGCGCGAGAAGGGCATCACGATCCTCGCCAAGAACACAGCGGTCCAGTACGGCGAAGTCAAGCTGAACATCATCGACACCCCGGGTCACGCCGACTTCGGGGGCGAAGTCGAGCGTGGTCTGACCATGGTCGACGGCGTGGTCCTGCTGGTCGATGCCTCGGAAGGCCCGCTGCCGCAGACCCGCTTCGTGCTCGGCAAGGCCCTGGAGCGTGGCCTGCCGGTGATCCTCGTGGTCAACAAGGTCGACCGGCCCGACGCCCGGATCGGCGAGGTCGTCGACGAGGTCTATGAACTCTTCATGGACCTCGGTGCCGACGGCGACCAGATCGAGTTTCCGATCGTCTATACGAACGGCAAGAAGGGCTGGGCATCGCTGGAGGAAGGGGTCGAAGGGGAGGACCTGAAGCCTCTGCTGGACCTGATGGTCGAACACATCCCCGCGCCCGAGTACGAGGAAGGCCACGTGCTCCAGGCCTGGGTCACCAATCTCGACGCCTCCCCCTACCTGGGTCGCCTCGCGATCTGCCGTGTCATGCAGGGCAATATCAAGGCCGGGTCGCAGGTCGGCTGGTGCCGGGCCGACGGCACGGTCGAGCGGGCCAGCGTCTCCGAACTTTTCGTCACCGAAGCCCTGGAAAGGGTCTCGACCGACGAAGCCGGACCGGGCGAGATCATCGCCGTGGCGGGTATTCCCGAGGTCACGATCGGGGAAACCCTCTCCGACACCGAGAACCCGGAACCGATGCCGGTAATCCAGGTTGATGAGCCTTCGCTTTCGATCGTGGTCGGGATCAACACTTCGCCCCTGGCCGGCCGGGACGGCGACAAGGTCACCGCCCGCCAGATCCAGAACCGCCTCGACCAGGAGTTGCTCGGCAACGTGGCGATCCGGGTGCTGCCGACCGAACGGCCCGATGCCTGGGAGGTCCAGGGCCGTGGTGAACTTCAGCTGGTCGTGCTGCTGGAGATGATGCGCCGCGAGGGCTTCGAGCTGACCGCCGGGCAGCCGCGGGTACTGACCCGTGAGGAAGACGGCGAAACCCTGGAGCCGATGGAACGCCTCGTGATCGACGTGCCAGAGGAACATGTCGGCGCGGTCACCCAGCTTCTGGCTGCCCGCAAGGGACGCATGGAGAACATGACCGCGCAGTCCGACAGCTGGACCCGGCTCGATTACGTGATCCCGGCTCGAGGACTGGTCGGTTTCCGGACCGAGTTCCTGACCGAGACCCGTGGCACCGGCATCCTTCACTCGATCTTCGAAGGCTGGGAGCCCTGGGCGGGGGAGATCACCACCCGGGCGACCGGCTCGCTGGTCGCCGACCGTAAGGGCGCGACCGCCAGTTTCGCCCTCTTCGGGCTTCAGGAACGCGGCGCGATGTTCGTCGGGCCCGGCGAGGACGTTTACGAGGGCATGATCGTCGGCGAGCATGCCCGGGCCAACGACCTCGACGTGAACGCGGTCAAGGAAAAGCAGCTGACCAACATGAGGTCCTCGACCTCGGATGTGCTGGTCCGCCTGACCCCGCCGAAACCGCTGACGCTCGAGTCGGCGATCGAGTTCCTGCGTTCGGATGAATGCGTCGAGATCACGCCGAACTCGATTCGCCTGCGCAAGGTCGATCTGGATCAGAACGAGCGGGTCAAGGCAGCCCGCAAGATCAAGAACCTCTCCCGCTGAAAGCTTCACTAACGCAACGCAAGTTGCGTTAGTGATGGATCCGTGCTAGAACTAACGCAACAAGTGTTGTGATAGAGCAGCGCATCGATCCAAGGAGCGAGTGATGGCAACAGTGAACGTGAAGAGTGGCACCGGCAACCGGAGGTCACGATGAGCGCTGATCCGGTCTACGCATACGTCGCCGGCTTCGGGTCGGTTGAGGACGCCCGGTCAGATTTCAAGGAGGTCAAGCGTCTGGTGCAGGAGGGGGATCTCGAATCGGTCGACGCCGCCCTCGTCTACAAGGACGAAGACGGCCGTCTCCACCTCCGCAAGCGCGAGCATCGCACGGTCCAGGGCATCTGGCGGGGGTTCGCCGCCGGCGCTCTGGTTGGCGCGTTGTTGCCCCCGGCGATGCCGGTGACCGCGACGATGAATGCGTCGCGCGCGGGAGGCATGGCCTACATGATCAAGGGCATGCCCCGAGACAAGGTCAAGGCACTCGGCGAAGCCCTCGAGGAAGGCGAAGCGGCGCTGGTCCTGATCAGCCGGGCTCCGGTCTCCCCGATCCTCGACGGGGCACTCACCCGCGTCGATGGCCGGGTGGAGGAGCGCCTCGGCATCAGTGCCGACGATGTGGTCGACCTGATCGCGGCCTAGCGGCGCGCCGGGTCGAGGGGTTCATGCAAGGGGCGAGGCCAAGGGCCTCGCCGCCTCCCCCTGCTTCTGTCAGTCCCTGCCGTGCATCCCTCCCTGGCACGCGGACTGCCCCTATAACCGGGCAGCCTGCCAAGGGTTGCGGTCTAAATCAGATTGGGGGAAAAACTTTCCGAAAGGTTCCGAGTGCCCGCGGAGAGCCCTTCGGCCTGATGCGGCGTTCGAGGATGGCCCGCAGGGGGTTCCTGCCATCGAGGGCGATGCCGACCCACTCCGCCCAGCTCGTCCTCAGGATCACGTCAGGATCGGGAATCGTTCCCTGGCTTGCCCTGGTTGAACCGCTGTTGACGATCACGTTCCAGGGGGCCGCGTCGCTGAAATCCCACTGGACCTTGAAAGGCCCGGACCCGGCTTTGGCATGGTCGGCCCGGCGGGCGGTCATGTCGAAGAGCAGACCCTGGATCTCCGGCGAGGAATCCGGGCTCGCGTTTGGCGGGCCGGTCACCCCGGCCATCAGCAAACGCACCTGGTCGGCAGCGATCTCCTCGGCAGTCTTCGAATGATCAAACGGCCAGACATCAGCCGGCATCTCTTCCAGCGGAAAACCGATCGTCTTCCAGCGTTGCCGGACCAGCTTCAGCCCGAAGGCGTAGATGTCCTCCAGCGTGAAGCCCCAACACTCTGTGAAGGAGCGATCGAAGTTCGGGGGGCAAAAGACCGCGATCGAGTGGAGGTTGACCTCACGGAACAGTTCGACGATTGCCGCCTTGCATTCCTCGGACTGAGGCACGATCTCGGAAAGCGTCTTGACTCCAAAGCCGATGTGACGCTGCTCGTCGCGGGAAACGTTGGCCATGCCGGCGCTGAAGCCCGGCATGCCGCCGTCCTTGTGGAAGAAATCCTCGATGAAGTGCTGGCCGGGCTGGGCGAGAGTCCCTTCGACGACCAGGTGGTAGAGGGTTATCGCCTGGGCGAACCGGGGAAGCGAGCGATCCGCACGGAGTTCGTCGGCCATCCGGTCGAGCCGGTCGAAGACGCCCCGGTAGCCCCAGTTGAGCTGGGGAAGGGTCGCCTCGAGGGTGGTCCCGATGTCACCGTCGATCCCGAGGACTTCCTTGAAGAAGCGGTGGAAGAGGACCGCGTGCCGGGCCTCGTCCACCTGCTGGGTGGTCAGGAAGTAGGCCTGCTCTTCGGTTGGCGCCGCGTCTACGTAGGGGGAAAGGTTGTCGGCGACCGAGTCCTCGCCGTAGAAGAACATCGAGTACATCCAGAGGGCGGACTTTCGCTGGAGGTCCGAAAGCGACTCCCATCCGGCGCGGTCAGCGGAGAAGTCAAGCGCCAGCGCACTCCAGTTGTTCTCCTCCCAGCGGCGGTAGAGGTCCATGTAGGAAATGGATCCGGCCCGGTTTCCCTGTGGCTCGGCCTGGGCGACAGACATCTTTCTCTCCTCGGTTCGACTCCGCCGGATACTAACTGACTCGTCAGTCAGTTACTAGGATGTCAGCGTGATTCCGGAAGAACCAACCGTTCGCCGGCGCCTGCCGGCCGCCGAACGGCGCAAGCTGATCCTCGACGCCGCTCTCGACGTCTTTGCCACCGGCGGGTATCAGGAGACCACTCTGGACGAGGTGGCCGAGAAGGCCGGGGTTTCCAAGGCGCTGATCTACGAGCACTTTCCTTCGAAGCGGGAGCTCTACAAGGAGATACTCGAGACCTGGGTCGGGGAACTTCTCGGCCGGGTGCTCTCGGCCGCGACGGCCGCCGGGGAACTCAGCGAGGATCGCCTGGTCGCCGGCCTCGACGGTTTCCTGGTTTTCGTGGAAGAGCGTCGCGATGCGTGGCGGCTGCTGATCAGGCACCGGGCGAGCGATGACGTGAGCGACACCTGGGAGCGCCTCTTCACCGAAGTCGCCAGGATCATCGGGGCGATGATGGCTCCGGAGATGCCGAAGTCCTCGGTGCCGGAAGGGGTCGAATTCGAGCTGGTTCTGGACGCGACTTCGCGGCAGCTGATGGGCTCGGTCACGGCGATCGCCAACTGGTGGGACGAGCATCGCGAGGTGCCGAGGGAGCAGGTGCTCGCCATGGTCATGGAGTTCGCCTGGGTCGGGATGGAACGGGCGGCCGACGGTGAGCGCTGGAGCCGCGACCGGTGAGTCGGGAGGATGGTCAGTCCCGGTCCGGCGTGATCCCTTCGACCGCCTTGTCGATCGACACGAACGTGATCTCGAGCAGGTCCTCGAGCCCGGCCGTTCGCAGAGTGTCATCGACCTGACCGATGTCACGGGCGATCGCCATTCGGATTCCCCTGCTCTTCAGGCTTTCGGCCAGCGACTCCAGCATGAACGCTCCCGTGTAATCGACGTAGGGGACCGTTTCGACATCCAGCACGACCGCCGCCGTGTCCTCGCGGACGAACCGCCTCACCGACTGGCGGATCTCGTCGGCGTTGGCGAAGAAGATCGCAGCCTCGAGTCGCAACACGACAGTTCCGGGAATCTCTTCCGCATCGGTGTGTCGCTTCAGGTCACCCCAATGCCCGGGCTGGGCGCGTAGCTCCCCGAGCTTCGTGACGTTGGGGCGCGAGGAGCGGTACAGAAGCAGGACCAGCGACACACCGATCCCGATGAAAAGACCGGGCAGGATGTCAAAGACCATCACCCCGAGCAGAGCGGCTATGGCGGCAATGAAGTCGGGCCGGTTGGCCGGGTTGATCCGGCTGCCTCGCTCGCGAACCCTGGCCAGCAAACGCAGCCCGGCCAGGTCGACGGCGTGGATCAGCGCCGCGATCACGACGGCGGCGAGGGCTGCCTCGGGCAGCGACTCGAACAGACCGGTCAGGCAAAGCATGGTGATCACGACCATCAGCGCGACGATCAGGCCGGCCATCTGGGTCCGGGCACCGGAATCGGAATTGATGGATGTCTTGGAGAAGCTTCCGGTGACCACGAAGCCCCCGACCAGCCCGGCGCCGATGTTCGCGCCGCCCGTTCCGATCAGCTCACGGTCGGCGTCGAGGTTGTCCTCGTCATCCGGATAGGCCTTGGCGGAAGCCAGGCTCTCGGCGAATCCGACCAGCATCAACCCGACGGCTCCCGCCACGAGCGCGCCGAGTTCAGCCAGATCCACGTCCGGGATCGCGACCGTCGGCAGGCCGGAATCGATCTCGCCAACGATCTCGACACCGTCGGAACCGAGATCGAAGATGGAGACGACCGCGATACCAAGACCGACTGCGATCAGCGAACCGGGAATCGAGGGACGCCGGTACTTGCAGAACAGGATGATCGCCAGCGAGCTGATTCCGATCGCCACGGTTGGAAGGTCAACCTGGTCGAGATGGGTTACGAAGACCCAGACCCGGTCGAAAAAGTCTCCGTCGCTTGACTCGACCCCGAAGAGGTGGGGAATCTGGCCGGCGATGATCGTCAGGGCGAGCCCGATGATGAATCCGCGCAGTACCGGGACCGAGATGAAATTGACCACGAACCCGAGCCGGGCGATCCCGGCCAGCAGGGCGATCAGTCCGACACAGATCGCCAGGGCGGCGGTGGTCTGGACGAAGGCGCCGCTGTCCCCGGCGACCATTCCGCCGACGATCGCCGCGGAAAGAGCCGCGGTTGCGGCGTCACCGCCGGTGACCAGCCGGCGGGAGGAGCCCAGCGCCGCGTAGATCAGGAGCGCACCGGGAGCGGCGTACAGACCGACGATCGGCGAGACCCCGGCGATCGTCGCGTAGGCGAGCGCCTCCGGCACCAGAACCGCCCAGACCGTCAG
Organism: Solirubrobacterales bacterium; assembly: GCA_020438425.1. Taxonomy (GTDB): domain Bacteria; phylum Actinomycetota; class Thermoleophilia; order Solirubrobacterales; family 70-9; genus 67-14. Next base: position 20,141 of record JAGQUQ010000022.1, on the reverse strand, counting down.
GGCGGCGATCAGGTCGGACCGGAGCCAGGCCCGGTCATAGGGTCGGATGGTCGAGAAGAGCTTCAAATCCCCAGTCTCTCCCGGGCCGATCGGACCTGCTCGAGCGCCTCGTCGTTGCTCATCCCGAGCCCGAGGAGCAGGTCGGTGGCCCCGGAACGGATCTGCCCGACGATCACGCTGACCGAAAGGTTCGAGGTCTCTTCAAGCGCGGCAGTCGCCTTGGCTGCGGCGCGAAGCGCCGCCTCGCGGGCGGGAGAGCGGGCGGGAGAACCGCCGAGGTGCCGGTCGAGTCGCGCAACGGCGGTGGCCAGATCCCGAATCGAGTCCGGCACGACCGGCGGGATGTGTTCGTCGAGATCGATCGCGCGCTGGCAGGCACGCGCGAGCACCCGGGTGTTCCGGATCATCAGGTCGATCGGCTCGGCCGCGGCGGCGAGCTGGTCCACCCGGCCCTTCTTGCCTCGCCTGGTCGGGGCCAGCGAGATCGTCTCCTGCCCGGCCTCCACCGCGATCTTCATCTCCCGGACCGCCGGGTCGAGTGCCCGGGCCCGTTCCAGCGCCGCCACGATCTCCTCGTGGCTTGTGTGTTCGAGCGCATCCGCGATGTCAACGAGGGTTCCGGACAGCCGGGTGAGAAGCGGTTTCAGGTGGCGGCGCACCAGACGCACCGGATCGACCGGAGTGATCGCGTTCGCGGCGAGAGCCACCCCGCCGCCGATCAGTGCGTCGACGAACCGGTGTGTCGTGTCGACCAGGTCCGGGGCCGGCAGGGTGGCGACCAGCACCGCGGAAACAGCCGCCTGATTGACCAGCAGCACGCCGCCGCCGGAAAGCACCGCGGCTGACATCGCCAGGCCGATGACCAGCATCAACTGCCAGGTGCCGGTGCCGACGACGAGCACGATCAGGTCCGCGATCGCGATGCCAATCGCGACTCCCAGAGCCACCTCGTAGGCGCGGCGGCCACGTCGCTCGATCGCCAGTCCGAGCACCAGCACCACCGAGATCGGAGCGAAGAACGGCTCGTAATGCCCGACCAGACGGGTCGCGATCAGCCAGGCGACACCGGCGGCAACGCAGATCTGAACGATCCGCAGCGAGGCGAAGCGAAGGGACGAGAGACGTTCATCGACGAGCGACCTCACGCCCCAACTATTTCACCGCGGCGCCCGGGTCAGCCGTGGCTACTTCTTCTGCGTCTTTTTCTTCGCCTTCTGGACGGTCCAGCTGTAGCTGGCCGGGGTCTTGTCGAGCAGGTCACCCTTGACCGCCCGGACCTTGAAAGTGTGTTTGCCCGGCTTCAACTTCTTCAGCTTCTTCGGCGACTTGCAATCAGTCCATCCGGCCTTGTCGAGGCGACACTCGAACTTCGAGCCGCTGATCGAGGCGATGAACCGGAAGGTAGCCATCTTCGCCTTCGTCTTCTTCGCCGGCTTCGCCTTGATCTGCGTGTTCGGCGGTGTCGGGCCGGTCACAACCGAGACATCCGCCGCGGCTGAAGTCGCATTGGCGTGTGCGTCGGTGACCGTGACCTCGACGCTGGCCTGTCCGCCTGAACCGAATGTGTGCCGGATCGTCGGACCGGTCGCCGCGAGTGTCTGGCCGTTGACCTTCCACGAGTAACTCAGGGCCGAGCTGTCGCTCGCCTCGACTGCCATCACCACTTCCTGCCCCGCGGTAGCCGATGGAGGAGTCCACAGCTCGACTTCGGGCGGGCTGGCGTCGAAGACGGAGGCAAAATGGTTGTCCGCCGAGTCGAAGGCCTGGTACTCGACCGACCAGAGCAGCACTCCGTTGCCTCCGGGCGAGAACGCGGTCCAGGTGTCTTCCGGGAGCTGCTCGGGGTCGCGGGGCAGGGACTGCAGGAGCTGGGCGGAGCCGGTTGGGCTGCCGTTGCCATCCATCGGTTGGCCCTTTACGAGGAACTTGTCGTCATCCGGGGGTACCTCCGATGCCTGAACCCAGGACAGGAACCCCGAACCGTCAGTACCCGTGGCGATGCCCGTGTTGCCGAGGCCGACCCCGGGGCTGTCCGCGACGAAGGAGACCGCGGTTCCCAGGACTCCGGCGGGAGAGATCGACCGGGTCCAGATGTCGGGCGCCGAGGCCGGGGGCGATACCTGGCTGAACGCCACGGTTATCTTCCCGTCCGGTCCAAGGGTCGAGTACTGGCCCCCCACATGCGCGTCGGTCGGGTCGGACAGGCTGATCTCCGTGCTGCCGGCGCCGACCAGGGCACCGGACGGGTCCAGCTGCCGGAAGTCGATGCTGGAGTTGCCGGCGAACGTGCGGGCAAGAAGGGTCGCCCGGCCGGCGCCGTCGATGTGCGGCTCGAGCTGCTCGATACCGCTTGGCGTTGCCATCAGTTCCCGCTCGTCGGTGATCGTGCCGTCGTCGGTGACCAGCCGTCCGTTCGCCTTCAGGGTCGAGTAGTCGCCGTGATACCCGCTCCAGACGGGGAAGAGAGTTCCGTTCGAGGAACCGGAGATCGCCAGGTTCTGGACCCCCAGCCAGTTGTCACTTGAGATGTCGAACGGAGCGAGTGGCGCGGCGTCATCCTGGGCGATGGCCATGAGTACATCGGTGGTGACAAGTCCGTCGTACTCGGCCCAGAGGATTCCGGTCCGGCCGGTCCCCGATGTCGCGATCTGAGGGCCGACGATCGAGATGCCGGGGTCGAGCTCCCGGACTGTGGTCGCCTCCCCGACCGGAGCGCCGGTCTCATCGAGATTGACGTACTTGAGATCGACGTCCGGCGAGCAGCCGGGATTGCAGACGTAATGGTTCTTGGCCCAGGTGAGGTGGGTCTGGCCTTCCGGACCGGCCGAGACGCTCACACCGGTCAGGTATTCGTAGATCAGTGAAGGAGCGTCGGTCGCCGCGTCGATCAGGTTTATCGGCCCGACCGACCCGTCCGGGGCGATCACCGTGGTCGCGAGGTATCTGGACTCCAACCCGGTTCCCTGCACCCAGGCCGCTGTGAAGCTGCCGTCCGGGTTCGCGGCCACGGAGCCTTCTTCGGCCCCGATATGAAACTGCGCGGCCTGGGAGACCCGCACCGGGTCGGTGAAGCCGCTCGCGCCCGCAGATGGCGCAATCACGAATGTGAGCAGACCCGCCGCCAGGCAGAACGCGCCCCTGATCAACTTCCCCCTTCGCCCTCCAGACATGGGTCGAGCGTACCGGCCCGTATCAGGTTTCTGCAAGTCAGGAAACGGGTTTGATCAACACGCGATTGCCGGAGGGGTCGGCGATCTCCCGTGCCTCCGCCGACCGATCCGGGTCGATCAGTTCGAAATGCTTCATGCCCGCGGTCCCTGCCGGGGCTTGCGGTGCGCCGATGCCCTGCCAGACGTTGACCGCAATGCGGTGGGGAAAGGATCCGCCGAGCGAGAGGTCGGCGAAACCGATGTCACAGGCGTCCATGTGACGGGTGAAGCCGATCTCTTCGTAAAAACCCTGGGCGGCCTCGAGGTCGCCGACGTAGAGGTGGACATGGCCGATTCGCGTGCCGGACGGCAGCGGTCCGGTGACCTCCTCGTCTTCCCGGAAGGAAAAGACCTCCTCGAGCCCCAGCGGCTCGGTCATCTCGTGACGGCGCCCTTCGGAATCGATTATCGAAGGGCGACCGCCGATGAACCCGATGCTCTGGACCCGGTCGATGGTTTCGAAGGCGATCTCGAGGTTGATCCCGTCCGGGTCGTCGAGATAGGTCGCCCAGTGCGTGACGTGGTCGGTCGGGGCGTTGGGATAGCGGGCTGCGAAAAGCCGTCCCAGAATCCGCGCGAACTCCGCCTCGGAAGGCATGTGAATCGCCAGGTGGTAGAGCGCCGAGTAGCCCCGCTGGACCGGCCCGGTGGCCCCGGGGTGGAGCACGACGAGTTCGGCCTCGGTCTCGCCTGAACCGTCCCTGACCCCGAGCCGCACAGAGCCGTCCTCGCCGGCGCCCAGTTCCTCCATGCCAATCAGATCCCGCCAGAAGACCAGAGACCGCCCCAGGTCGGTGACGTTCAGGTGGATCGCCCCGTAAAGGAGAGCGTCTTCGGCTGTGCTTTGAGCGGGTCCGGGTCGCATGCTCCAACTATGGCAGCCGCGGAACTCCAGTTGAATACCTGCCGTTGCGCAACCGGGCACCAGTTCTCGTCCTGATCGGATGTCTCGCTCTTTCCGCCGCCCTGATCATCTGGTCCGGGCGCGGCCTGACGTTCTTTTTCGACGAGTGGCAGTTGCTCTTGCCGGCCCGTCCCCTGGCTCCGTCGACTTTGCTCGACCCGCACAACGGCCAGGTTTCGCTGATGTCTTCGGCCATATACGGCCTGCTGCTTGAAACGGTTGGAATGACCTCGCAGCTTCCCTACCGACTGGTGGCCGTGGCAGCTTCGCTCGCCTGTGTGACCCTGCTCTTTCTGCTGGTCCGCCGCCGTACCGACCCGTGGCTTGCCCTCGTCTTCATCGTTCCGGTTCTCGGGCTCGGCGTGGCCTGGGAAGCGCTGCTGCTTGCCCTGTCGATGAATTTCCTGATCGGTGTCGCGACCGGTCTCGGCATGTTGCTGGCCCTGGAGTCACGTAGTCGGCGCGGTGACGGGCTCGCATGTTTCCTCCTCTGCTGCTCGCTTTCCAGCGGCGGGATCGGGCTTGCCTTCCTGGCCGGTGCCCTCGTTGACGTGATCGTGCGCCGTGAATTCCGGCGGGCCTGGATTCCGGGGATTCCTGCCGCGCTCTACGGGATCTGGAGTCTCGGCTTTGGAGATGACGATTCTCCGGCCAGCGTCGACAATGCGCTCGGCTTGCCGGACTATCTCTGCAAGGCAACCGCGGCTGCGGTCCGTTCGGTCACTGGTCTGGCCACCGATCTGTTCCCGGCTGGCCCGGCCATCTATCTGTCGGTTCTCCTGTTCGCGTTGTTCATTGCCGCAATCGTCTGGCGCCTGTTCATCGCAAGACAACCTTTCAGCGACCGGATCCTGGTGGTCAGCGGGGTGCTGCTCGCCTTCTGGGTGCTCGGCGGACTGGCCCTCGGCGAGGGGCGCGCCCCCGATGCGAGTCGCTACCAATACCCCTCAACCATCCTTCTGATCCTGCTCGCCGCCTGTCTGCTTGACGGCCTTGACCGGCCGAACTGGCTGCCGGCGGCCCTGCTGCCGCTCGCCCTTCTATCGCTGGGCCTGAACACGTCGCAGTTCGGAGATGGCCGGGATTTCCTGCTGCGACAAACCGAAATAACCCGGGCGGCAATCGGCCAGGTCGAGATCGAGGACCCGGTGCCGGACTTCCTGCTGACCGAGCAGGTGACGGGTAGCCCGTACCAGCGACTGATCGACACGGATGCTTACCTGCGCGCCGAGAAACGCTTCGGCTCGCCCGCCTACAGCCCGGAAGAGATTCAGCGATCAGGCCCGGACGGACGCAAAGCGGCCGAGGGGGTCGCCCTGGCCGCGGCCCTCGCCCGCGAGTACTCCCGCTAACGAGTTCAGGGCACCGGCCGGGAAAGGTCGACCCAGACCTTCTGCGGATCGTCTTCGGCGACCTTGACGCAGACCGAACGGCCCGGTTCGAGCATGCTGAGCTGGACCTGGGGCACAACCTGGGTGGCGGTTGCCGGATAGGGCGGCATGCCTTCCCGGCTGACCGTCATCTCGATGTGGACGGTGGGTTGGAAGTTGACCATCGCCGTGCCCTGCTGAACTGCCGCGATGGTGGCCGAGGCATCCACCCCTTCGGTCGCCAGGCGCATCGACTCTGCCTGCTCGGCCATCATCGCGTTGGCTTGTTTCATCCTTTCGACGCCGTCCTTGGCCTGGGCGCCCGGATCCCAGTCCTTGGTCATCTCCTGGCTCATGTCATAGGTCTTCTTCATGTCCTTGAAGAAACCCATCGCTCAGCCCGCCCGGTAGTAGGTGTTGAACTGCTTGGCGATTGCCGGGTCGGCCTTGATCCGGTCGTTCCAGCCGTCCATCGCCGCCTGCCAGTCCTCGCCGGAAATGCCCTTGGAGGCGGCGATTTCCGGTGCCTTGGTCTGGTCGTAGTTGTAGTTCTGGAGTTCCCGGCTGACCTCGGCGAACTGTTCAAGCGAAACCCCGGCGATCGGTTCGGTCGATCCGGCTTCCCCGGCTGCCGCCACCCGTTCCGCCGCCTGCGCATGGTCGGCTGCCGCTGCCGCGTCATTGGCCGCCGCCATCGCCTGTGCGTTGTTGGCCATCTCCTGGGCCTGTTTCATCATGTCGGGCGCCGACGCCATCGCGTCCTTCGCGCCCTTGAGGTTCTTGAACATCCCCACTGCCATCACCATCCTTCGACTGGGTTTCCCGACAGTCCAAACCTAACCGCGTCCGGGTCAGCCGTGGAAAAACTTCCGGATGAATCGAGAAGGCCGGAGGGAGCGCTATATGGCGACTACTGCCTTCTCGACAGTCAGCCAGGTTGGTCTCAGCCCAGCTTGGGGGACTTCCAGGGCTCGGCGAGCTTGCCTGCGATCAGCTCTGGTAGGCCCTCGATCGGGACCCGAACCTGTTCGAGCGAGTCGCGGTCGCGCAGGGTTACCTGGCCGTCGTCCTTTGTGTCGAAGTCGACCGTGATCCCCCAGGGGGTGCCGATCTCGTCCTGGCGGCGGTAGCGCTTGCCGATCGATCCGCCGGTGTCGTACTCGGTCTGGATGCCGGCCTTGCGCAGGGCGGCGTTGATCTCCTGCGCGGTCTCCGGCATGCCTTCCTTGTTGAAGAGCGGCATGACCGCGACCTTGATCGGGGCCAGGCGCGGGTGGAGCTGAAGCACGGTGCGCTTGCGGCCTTCGACTTCCTCCTCGGTGTAGGAGTCGACCAGGAAGGCCAGTGCGGCCCGGTCGGCACCCGCGGCCGGCTCGATCACATGGGGGATGTATCGCTCGCCGGACTGCTGGTCGAAGTACTCGAGCTTCTCGCCGGAATGCTCCTGATGCTGGGTCAGGTCGAAGTTGCCGCGGTTGGCGATCCCTTCCAGTTCAGACCAGCCGATCGGGAACAGGTACTCGACATCCGAGGTGCCGGATGAGTAATGCGAAAGCTCGTCCGCTTCGTGAGGGCGGATCATCAGGAAGTCGGGGCGAATTCCCAGTTCGAGGTACCAGTTGTGGCGGATCTCGACCCACTTCTCCCACCACTCCTGGGCCTCGTTCGGCGGCACGAAGAACTCCATCTCCATCTGCTCGAACTCGCGGGTGCGGAAGATGAAGTTGCCCGGCGTGATCTCGTTGCGGAAGGACTTGCCGACCTGGGCGATCCCGAAGGGCGGCTTCTTGCGGGCGAAGTTGAGGACGTTCTTGAAGTTGATGAAGATGCCCTGGGCGGTTTCCGGACGCAGGAAGACCGAGTTGCCGTCATCGGCGACCGGACCCATGTGGGTCTCGAACATCAGGTTGAAATTGCGGGGCGGGGAGAGCTCGCCGCCGCATTCGGGGCAGACGATCGGGTCGTCGTAGTTGCCACCCTTCTCGACGTTCGCCTCGCGCAGGTGGTCTTCGCGCCAGCGCCGCTTGCAGTCACCGAGGCATTGGACCAGCGGGTCGGTGAAGCCGGCCAGGTGCCCGGACGCCTCCCATACCTTCGGGTGCTGGAGGATCGCCGAGTCAAGCGCGACGATGTCATCGCGCTCGACCAGCATCGACTTCCACCACTCGTTCTTGACGTTGTTCTTGAGCAGAACCCCGTAGTGGCCGTAGTCGTAGGTCGAACCCAGGCCGCCGTAGATCTCCGAGGAGGGGAAGACGAAACCGCGGCGCTTGGCCAGCGCAACGATCTCTTCCATGGTCACTTCGGTGTTCTTGTCGGTGGCGTAGTCGCTCATGGAGGCAACGGTATCGGGACGGAAAAGGAGGCGCGCTGCGATAATCAGCCGCGCAATGCCGATCTACGAATACCGCTGCGAAAACGGCCACCTCTTCGAAGTGATGCAGTCCATGTCCGAGGACGCCCTGACCGAATGCATCGAGTGCGGCGCGCCGGTCCAGAAGGTGCTGCATTCACCGGCCATCCACTTCAAGGGCTCCGGCTTCCACAACACCGACTACGGCACCCGCAAGGGCAACAAGGCCAAAGCCGCCGCCGAATCGTCGAAGAAGGACTCGGGCTCCTCCGACTCCGGCTCCTCCTCTGGGGCATCCGAATCCGGATCTTCGAGTTCCGCCGGTTCGAGCGATTCCAAGTCCTCTTCCGGGGACAGCGGCAGCAAAGCCGCCAGCTCCTCCAGCTCGGACTGATTTTCCCCGAAGTCGCGTGTACTGTGGTGTACACTTCGCGCATGAACCGAATTGGGATCAGAGAGCTCCGGGCCGACCTGAGCAACCAGGTCAAGCGGGCCGCGGCTGGAGAGCCGGTGGTGATTACGATCGATGGTGAACCAAAGGCGGTGATTTCCCCGTTGGTCCCTGCTCAGGTTGAGATGACCCTTGACGAGCTGATCGCCGCCGGTCGGGTGATCCCGGGGCCCAGGAGAAACGAGCCTCGGCCTCCCGCCCCTCCGAAGGTAGAATCCGACCGGTCTTCAGCCGAAATCCTCGATGAGCTTCGTGAGGACCGGTTCTGATGATTTGCTTCGACACGTCGGCGTTGATCAAACGCTACAAGCGGGAAGACCATTCCGATTGGATTGACCAGATCATGGCTGAGGACCACGATTGGTGCGCCTCTTCCCTGATCGCGACCGAGGCAGCAATCGCGCTGAGTCGTGAGCCGGCGTTGGAGAGCGACCTTCCGGCGATCGATGGTCGCCTGGCTGCCGATCTCGAAGCATTCGTCATGGTGCCCGTCGACGCTACCTGTCTTGTCCGGGCCGTAGAGATCGGGAGAAAACTCAGGCTGCGAACCCTTGACGCGATCCACCTGGCCGCCGTTGACCAACTGCCGGCTGTCGTCGCTTTCGTCACTTTCGACGACCGCCAGCGCGAAGCGGCCGAAGACCTCGGCCTCAAGGTCCTCGCTCCGCCGGTCTGATTTGCGCGAGTGCCCACATTGCGCCGGCATGTGGCGCAAAGTGGAATCTCGATGAAATGGATCAGCTTTCGAGTTCGGCGGCGGCGCGCTGTCTCTCCGACTCGGGGATCTCGAGACTGCCGCCCGGGCCGTTGCCGGAGGGAACCAGGACATCCGGTTTCGAGGAGCCGGCGAAGACGGTGGAGAGGGCGAGCTGGGGGAGGGTGAAGAAGCCCATGTCGGAGACGAAGGCCTTGGGGGCGGTCCAGCCGATGATCGGGCCCTTGATGAAGTTGTAGGGCAGGCGAAGCGGGTCGGTGAGGCGCTGCTTGATCCCGTTCATGACCAGTTGCTGGGCGGCGGCACGATCGAGGTCGTCGTATCCCTCGGTGAAGGCGCTTGGTTCCGAGCCCGGGCAGG
>JAGQUQ010000022.1:0-10769 GCA_020438425.1 Solirubrobacterales bacterium | reverse complement strand
TGCGGGTCCGGGCATAAGCCAGGGCGGTTTCACCGTCGAGCGTGTTGCTGCCCTTCTTCAGGTCGATCGACCAGCCACCGTTCGCCTCGCCGCCGGAGATGTCGGCGCAGAGCCGGACCGGGACATCGACCTTGACCCCGCCGATTGCGTCGATGAAATCCTCGAAGCCGGTGAAGTTGAGGATCACCACATGGTCGATCTGGATGCCGAGGAAGTTCTCGACCGTCTCGACCTGGAGTGCGGCCCCGCCGAAGGCGTAGGCACCGTTGATCTTCTGCGGGTCCTGACCGGGGATCTCCGCAAAGCTGTCCCGGGGAATCCCGAGCTTCTTGAACTTGGCGCCACCGGCCCGGACAACCATCAGGGTGTCGGCCCGGGCACCGGCGCAGCCGTCATGCGGGGCTGCGCCCTCGGCCTGCTGCTCGTAGCAGCGCTCTTCCTGGGCGGCGCCCGGCTCGAGGGTGTCCGGGGGGCGGGAGTCGGTGCCGATGATCAGGATGTTCTGGGGGCTGGTCAGGATCCAGGGGCTGCCGCCCAGGGCCGCCTTCGCATCGCCGTCCAGCTTCATCGACTGGATCTGGGCCGAGATACCAAAGGCGAGGAAGCTGATCAAGAACCAGCCGAGAGCAGCGAAGAGGATCCACTTGAGCCAGCGCTTGCCGCCCTTCCGGCCACCCGAACCGCTCCGGCTGAAGCGGTCTTTCAGGCCGGAAGATCCAAACCGGCTGCCACCCCGGCCGGAGCCGGAGCGCTGGACTTCGTAGGGTAGGTCCTGCCGTTCGGATCTTGCCGCCCTTTGACGGTCCGCCGCCTTCTTCTCTTTCCCGCTCAGGGAGTCGAGATCGGGCTTGCGGAAGCGGGAAAAGGGGCCCCGGCGCGAGCGATAGACGTTGTAATCGGGACGGTCCGGATCGGGCTTGTTACCTGAGGAAGGCATGAAGAGTTAGAAATGGTGGCTGATGGCGCAGATTGAATCGATCGGGGCTGACCTTGGTGGGACAAAGCTTGCCGTCGGCGTGGTCGATGGGCGGCCAGAAGCCCTGTGGAACGAAGAGGTTCCTTCTAAAGGTTATTCGCAGGAGCGGGTCGTGAACCTGCTTGCGCAGCAGATCAACAAGGCACATGAAGCCCGGCCCGCCGCCTCCTCGGTCGGGGTCGGGATCCCGGCCACGCTCGATCACGAGACCGGTCACGCGATCAGCACGGTCAATCTCGATCTCGAAGATCTGCCGATCCGGGAAATGCTCGCCGAAGAAACCAGCCTGCCAGTGGCGATCGACAACGACGGCAATCTGGCGATGCTGGCCGAAGCGCTGTACGGAGCTGCCCGCGGTGCCAGGCACGCCTTGCTGCTCACGATCGGCACCGGGATCGGTGGCGGGATCTGGCTGAACGGCGAGATCTACCGCGGCTCGACCGGTGCCGGGGCAGAACTCGGTCACCTCGTGGTCGAGATCGACGGCCATCCCTGCCAGGGCAACTGCCCCAACCGTGGTTGCGTGGAGGCGATGGCTTCCGGCACGGCGATCGGCCGTCACGGACGCGAAGCCGCCGAACGCGAACCGGACTCGATCCTCGGTCAGCGAATGGCAGCCGGAGAAGCGATCGACGCCAAGGTCGTAAACGAAGCTGCCACCGCCGGAGACCAGGCGGCGATCGGGGCGATCGACCTCGCTGGCCACTACCTGGGCCAGGCCCTGGTCGGGCTTTCCAACGTCTTCCAGCCCGAGGTGATCGTGCTCGGAGGCGGAGCGATCGCTTTCGGCGAGCTGCTTATCGCCCCGGCCCGGGCCGAGGTCGAGAAGTTCGCCCTGAACCCGATGAACAAGACGAAGGTCGTTGCCGCAGAACTCGGCCCGGCGGCCGGAATGATCGGGGCGGCAGCCTACGGCCGCATGGAAGCGGAGGCCGCCTGATGCCCGGCCGCCTGACCGTTTGCCCGACCCCGATCGGCAACATGGACGACGTCAGCAAGAGGGTTCGCGAAGCGCTGGTGATGGCCGATTACGTCGCCTGCGAGGACACGCGCCGGACCGGCCGCCTGCTCGAAAAGCTCGAGATCCGGCCCAAGCCGCGACTGGTCTCGAACCACGAGGGCAATGAGGCTTCCCGGGCCGTGGAACTGGTCAAGCGGATGGAACGGGGAGACAAGATCGCCCTGGTCTCGGATGCGGGCATGCCGGCCATCTCCGATCCCGGCTACCGGCTGGTCCGGGCCTGCATCGACCGGGGAGTTGAAGTTGAAGTCCTGCCCGGCCCCTCGGTCATTCCGGTGGCCCTGGTTGCTTCCGGCCTGCCCACTGACCGTTGGCGGTTCGAGGGCTTCCTGCCCAAACGCGCCGGGGAGATGGAGCGGGTTCTGAACTCGGCCGAGACCGTGATCGCCTTCGAGTCGCCCCGCCGGATCTCGAACTCGCTTGCCGCTCTGGCCCAACTCGCTCCGGATCGCCAGGCTGCGGTCTGCCGGGAAATGACCAAGATGCACGAAGAGGTGAGCCGCGGTTCCCTGACTGAGCTTTCGCTTCGGTTCAAGGGCGAGGTGAAGGGCGAGATCGTGCTGGTTATCGCTCCGGCCGCGGCGGCAGAGCACGGGCAGGACATCGCTTTCGCGGTCGAAGCCCTCAAACGGCTGGTCAAGTCAGGCGCACGCCCTCGGGCCGCCGCCACGGTCGTCGCCTCGCTGACCGGAACCCGGGCCAACGACCTCTACAAGGCACTGACCGGCCGGGAACCCCGTCGTTGATCCGAAGCAACCGTCGCGTCGCGTACGTCACGTGTGAGCCGCGCATGGCCGAGTGGCAGGACGATCTGCTTTCCGCAGACATCCTCGCCGGGCGGGGAATCGAGGTCGAGTTCGTCGCCTGGGACGACCCGGAGGCGGACTGGGAGAGCTTCGACCTCGCGGTGATCCGCTCGACCTGGGACTACACGGGCCGGCTCGAGGAGTTCCTTGCCTGGGCCGACCGGGTCGGCTCCGAGCGGCTCCGGAACGTGCCGGACCTGATCCGCTGGAACACCGACAAGCGTTACCTGGCGGAGCTTGACGGGGCCGGGTTGCCGGTGCCGCCGACCGCGCTGGTCGCTCCGGGAGGGCTGGTGCCGCCCTTCGGGGGAAAGATCGTGATCAAGCCGGTTTCCGGCGCCGGGGCCCGGGACACCGGAGTCTTCGACGAGGAAAACCGCGAGGAAGGTCTGGCCCTGATCGAGAAGCTGGGCGATCAGGACGAAATCGCGATGATTCAGCCCTACATCGACTGGGTCGACGAGCACGGCGAGACCGCGGTCCTCTTCTTCGGTGGCCGGTTCGCCTACGCGCTCCGCAAGAAGGCCTTTCTGCCGGAATCCGGCGTGGCGCCGGTCAAGCCGGGAACGACGGTCGCGGCCGGAATGTTCGACGAGGACCTGATGAGCCTCGTCGAGGCAACCGACGCGGAGATCGAACTGGGAGCGAAGACGGTCGCCTGGCTCGCCCGCCGCTTCGGCTCGATGCCGCTCTACGCGCGGATCGACATGGTCAACTCGCCCGGTGACGAGCCGGTGCTGATGGAGGTCGAGGCGACCGAGCCGAGCCTCTACCTCGAGAAGGCGGCCGGGCTGGAGACATCCGGTGGCGAGCTCTTCGCGATGGCGGTCGAGGCATCACTGGCCTGACGCCACCTATGCTGGACATCTCTTGAGTTTCTACGTAACCACCCCGATCTACTACGGCAACGGCGAGCCGCATCTCGGCCATGCCTACTCGACCATGGCCGCAGACATCCTCGCCCGGCACCAGCGCCAGCGCGGGGAGGACGTCTTCTTCCTGACCGGGACCGACGAGCATGGCGAGCCGATCGCCCAGGCCGCCGAGAAGCAGGGCATCCCCCCGCAGGAGCTGGTCGATCGCAGCGCCGGGAGCTTCCGTGACATGGTGGCCCGGGTCGATGCCACCAACGACTTCTTCATCCGGACCACCGACCGGGGGCACATCGAGCGGGTCCAGGCCGTGGTCGACCGGGTAAGGGACAACGGCTATGTGTATGAAGGCACCTACGAGGGCTGGTACTGCCCGCGCTGCGCCGACTTCAAGGGCGAGAACGAGATCGGCCCCGGCGACACCTGCCTGATCCACGAGATTCCGCTCGACCGGGAACAGGAACAGAACTGGTTCTTCAAACTGTCCGCCTTCCAGGAGGACCTCGAACGGCTTTACGAGGAGAACCCGGGCATGATCCAGCCCGACTTCCGGCGGAACGAAGCACTCTCCTTCATTCGCGGCGGCCTCAAGGATGTCTCGCTTTCCCGCTCCCAGATCTCATGGGGGGTGCCGCTCAGCTGGGATCCGGAACAGGTCATGTACGTCTGGTTCGACGCGCTGCTCAACTACTACACGGCGCTCGGCTACGCCCGGGAAGGCGAGGACCTGACCGATCGCTACTGGCCGGCCTCATGGCACGTGATCGCCAAGGACATCCTCAAGTTCCACACCGTGTACTGGCCGGCTTTCCTGATGGCTGCCGGGATTGATGTCCCGCAGCGGATCTTCATCCACGGCTTCCTGCTGATGGGCGACAAGAAGATGTCGAAGTCGCTCGGCAACGTGCTCGATCCCTTCGAGGTGATCGACAAGTTCGGTGCCGACGCGCTGCGTTTCTACTGCTTCCGGGAAGTCAGCTTCGGCCAGGACGGCTCGATCTCGACCGAGGGGTTCGAGACTCGCTACGAGTCCGAACTGGCCAACGACTTCGGAAACCTGGCCTCGAGGTCGCTGGCCATGATCACCCGCTACCGCGACGGCATCCAGCCGGAATCCGAGCCGGATCCATTGCTGGCCGCCGACTTCGATGGCCTGACCGGCCGGGTCGAGGCCCTGCTCGACGAGGCCCAGCTCAGCCAGGCCCTGGAGGAGATCTGGGTGCTGGTCCGGCGGCTCAACCGCTACGTCGAAGAAGCCCAGCCCTGGGTGCTGGCCAAAGACCCCGCCGACGCCGACCGGCTCGACCAGGTCCTCTACAGCCTGGCCGAAGGACTGCGGGTCGTGACCCTGCTGCTTCACCCCTACCTGCCGGCCTCGACCGGGACGCTGCTGGAGGCACTGGGTCAGGAGGATCTGGCACTCACCGCTTACGGCAGTCGCCCCGGGGGTACGAAACTTGAGAAGACAGAACCGCTTTTCCCCAAGCTTCAGGAATAGGATCGAAACATGAGCAAAGCCAGGAATCTCTTCGCAGGACTTCTGATCGCGGCCGTCGGCATCGGCGGACTGGCGTCGACCGCTTCGGCAGCGGCACCGATGAACGTCAAGGTCGCGCCGTATGCCGGGACCAAGGTGAAGGTGGCCAAGAAGCTGAAAGTCATCGTCTCCTGTTCCAAGGATTGCGCCGCCAAGGTCAAGGTCACCCTTTACACGCCGGTCGGCAATTCCACGGTCAAGGGAGGCCAGAACCTGAAGGCCAATCGCGGCTGGATCACCGGGATGGTGCTGACCGGCTACGGCGTGAACGTCCTCAGAAACCATTACCGGTACTCACGGCTCAAGGTCGCCGTTACCGCCCGCAACCTCAAGAACGGGACGATCCGGAAAAGGACGAAGTTCTTCCGGTTCCGACTTGGGTAGAACCGGGATCACCGCTTGATCGACTCGCATTCGCATGTCTCGCGTTGCCCGGAATCGCCTGAAGAGGTGATCCGGGCAGCCCGCGAGGCCGGGGTGGAGAAGATCCTCTCGGTCGGGCTCGACGAGGCCTCGAACCGGGAGCAGATCGCTCTGGCCGGAGCTTTCGAGGAGATCTTCGCGGCGGTTGGCCGCCATCCGAACGACGCCGACGGCTTTGACGACGCCGCGGCCGCGGACATCGAAGAGCTGGCTGCCGACCCGAATGTGGTCGCGATCGGCGAGACCGGGCTCGATCTCTTCCGGGACACCGCCGACGCCGACAATCAGCGCCTCGCCTTCATCAAACAGGCCGACATCGCGGCCCGGCTCGAGTTGCCTCTGGTCATTCACACCAGGGACCAGCAAGGCAAAGAGGACGCGGTATCCGAAATCTTCGCGACCCTCGAGGAATTTCCCGATCTCACCGTGATCCTTCATTGCTTCTCGACCCCGGACTGGGTTGAGCAGGCAAACGAGCGCGACTACTACTGCTCGTTCTCGGGCAACATCACCTACCCGGCGAACGAGGATCTCCGGCGGGCCGTGGCCCGGGTGCCGGATGACCGGATCATGGTCGAGACCGACGCGCCCTACCTCACACCGCAGTCCCGTCGCCGCGACCGCAATCAGCCGGCCTTCGTGGTCGAGACGGCCGGGATGGTGGCCGAACTTCGGGGCGTCGGCTACTCCGAACTGGATGAGCTGGTCAGCGCGAACGCGGCCCGCGTCTACGGATGGTGAAGCTCGGCCAGAACTTCCTGGCCGACCCCAACCTGCTTGAGGCGATCGTGCGGGACGCCAGGCTCTCGCCCGATGATGTGGTGCTCGAGGTCGGAGCGGGGGAAGGGGTCCTGACCGAACGGCTCGCGGACCGGGTGGCCCATGTTCACGTGATCGAGATCGATCGTGGTCTGGAACCCGGCCTCACCGAGGTGATGGCGAGGCCGAATGTCAATCTGGTCTGGGCTGACGCCGTGAAGTTCGATTTCGCGACTCTCGATCCGCTGCCGACCGCGATGGTAGCCAACCTGCCCTACGCGGTGGCAACGCCGGTGATCCTCGAAACGGCATTCGAGCTTCCCTCGATCAAGACCTGGAACGTGATGGTCCAGAAGGAGATCGGGGACCGGCTCAGGGCAGAGCCGGGCAACAAGACCTACGGCGCGCCTTCGGCCCTGATTCAGCTGGCCGGCGAGGTCCGCCAGGTGCGAAAGGTCAGTCGTGCTGTCTTCAAGCCGCAACCCAGAGTCGACTCGGCAATCATTCAGATCAAGAGGACAGGCACCGGGCCGGACGAAGCGACCCGCCGTCTCGTGCGCGCCGGGTTCGCCCACCGGCGAAAGGCAATGGCCCGGTCGGTGGACATGGCGATCCCGGGGAGTCTGAAAGCGGTCAGGGAAGGTCTTGAAGGGGCCGGGCTGGATCCCGGGATCAGGGCGGAGGCCCTTTCGCCCGACCAGTTCGCAAAGCTTTCGGGGATGATCGACCTCGGTGCCGATGCCTGAAGCCGAACCGGACAGCAGAAGTGACCTGGAGTTTCCCCTCGAACTGGCCGCCCCGGCCAAGCTGAACCTCTGCCTGTACCTCGGTCCGCGTCGCAAGGACGGCCTTCACGAATTGACCTCGATCTTCGAGCCGTTGACCCTCCAGGACGAAATCTTGGTTTCCGGAGGCGGACCGGAGGCACTGGTCGATCAGGTGATCTGCCCCGGGGTTCCCGGCGAGAACCTTGTGACCCGGGCAATACGGATGATGCGGTCGGAAGGCTGGTCGCCGCCGATGTTGAAAGTCGAGATCGAGAAGCGGATCCCGGTGCAGGCCGGGCTCGGTGGAGGCAGTGCCGACGCCGCCGCGATCCTCCGGCTCGGTGTCGGCGAAGTGGAAGACCTGGCCGGCCTGGCGCTTCTGCTCGGGGCCGACGTTCCGTCGCAGCTCAATCCGAAGCCGCTGCTGGTTGAGGGCGTGGGCCAGAAGCTGACCACGCTGCCGCCACCGGCCGAACACTGGTTGGTCCTGCTGCCGTTCGAACGCGGCCTCTCCACCCGGGCTGTCTTCGACGAGGCGGACCGGATGAAACTGGGCCGCAGTCAGGAAGAGATCGACGAGCTTTCCGCCCGACTCTGGGCGGTCGCCACGAACGCCGTGTCCCCGCTCGCCTACCCGGCGCTCCTGGTCAACGACCTTGAACCCGCCGCCCTTGCCCTGATGCCCGAGATCGGCCTCGCCAAGCAGCGCCTGAGCTCGGCCGGGGCGGAGTTCACGGGCATGACCGGCACCGGACCGACCGTCTTCGGGCTGTTTGCCGATATGGACTCTGCCGAGGACGCCGCTGCCGAACTCGGACCCGAGGCAATCGTCTGCCAGGGCGGCGTCACCGCAGCCGATGAGGCCGGCCGATGATCAAGGTCCCGGAAACGAAGAAGGGAAAGCGGGCCGCGATCGTCGGAGTCGTGGCGGCAGTGGCGGTCGGCTTCTTCCTCTACAAGAAGTTCTTCCCCGAGCTTGACCTACAGGAGCTGCTCGACGAGTTCGCCAACTTCCTCGGGGCGTGGACCTATCTGGTGGTCGGGGTCCTCGCCTTCCTCGAGACCGGCGCCTTCGTCGGACTCCTGGTGCCGGGCGAGACGGCGATGCTGATCGGTGGTGCGGTCGCCGGCCAGGGAGTGATCAACGTCTTCCTGCTGATTGCGATCGCCTGGATCATGGCTTTCCTCGGTGACTCGACCAGTTTCTGGCTCGGGCACCGTCTCGGGCGGGAGTTCATCCTCAAACACGGTCCCAAGTTCGGTATCTCGGCGGAGCGGTACGAACAGGTCGAGGACTACTTCGAAAAGCACGGTGGCAAGACCGTCCTGATCGGTCGCTTCATCGGTCTGGTCAGGGCACTTTCCCCGTTCGTCGCCGGCAGCTCCGGGATGAAGTACCGGGCCTTCGCCCCGTACTCGATCCTCGGGGCGGGCCTGCAGATCACGCTCCACATCCTGGCCGGCTACTTCTTCGCCCGGAGTATCGAAGCGGCGGCCGAGTACGTCGGTCTGGCTGCGCTGGTGATCGGCACGATGATCGTGGCTTCGGTCGTCTCCTACCTTGCCTGGAAGTACCTGCGGGAGGCCTCGAACCGGACCCGGGCGGTCGAGTGGATGGAAGGGCGGTGGTACACGGGCTGGATCGTCCGGCTGGCCCGGCGCTACAGCACGCAGCTTCGCTGGCTTCAGGACCGGCTGACCCCGGGCGGCACCTTCGGGCTCGAAGTAACGACTCTTTTCGCGATCATCGCCGTCTCTTCCTTCGTCCTCTTCGCCTACGTCGGCATCCTGCTCGACGATGGCGGGCCAACCCCGGGTGACCTGCGGGCCTTCGACTTCACCGGCCTGATCGAGACCGGCTGGTTGACCGCGATTGCCAAGGTCGTCACCGTGCTCGGCTCGAGCTACGTGCTGCTGCCGCTGGTCACGGTCACCGCAGTCATCCTCGCCCTCCGGCAGCGCTGGGCCGAGGCGCTCGTGCTGGTTCTCTCCTGGATTGCGATCGGTTTCGGAATCGACCTGATCAAGGACTGGGTGGCGCGGCCAAGGCCGCCGGACGGCATGGTCGATGTGAAGGGATACGCCTATCCCTCGGGCCACGCCGCCCACTCGATCTTCTACGTCTGGCTTTCGGTCACCATCGCGGTGCGCCTGAGACCCGACATGGCCCGCAAGGCCGCGCTGGTGACCGGGGGCATCGTGCTCGCCGCGCTGGTCGGTCTGAGCCGGGTCTATCTCAACGTTCACTACCTCAGCGACGTCTTCGGCGGCTGGGCCCTGGGAGCGCTCTGCTTCGCGTTCTTTGCGGTCGCAGCCCTGTTGACCGGCCAGTTGCGCAAAAATTAACCCGATGGTGATTGCCGTATCAACCAACGTGTGGTATTTCGGCGCCGCCGGCCTCCTGAGCCTCGCCGCGTTTGTCGGGCTGATTCTCGTGCCGGCGCTGAGTTCGTATGGCCGCTGGCACGAGCGTGTCGCGGCCGGATTCCTCTCGCTGATGATCTTCGGCGGGCTGGTCACCATTGGCGTCGTGGCGGGTCTGGCCTGGGTGCTGATCTCCAACGACGTGAGTGGAATCAACCCGTTCACCGACGGGTGAGCCCGGCCGCGAAGACAAAGGCGTCGGCGCCCGCCCGCCTGGCCAGCCCGGTCCTGGCAGGTCGCGGCCTGCCCGGCCTGGCCCGTGCCGCAGCGGACGTACTCGGGGTGCCGGTCGCCTTCCTCGACCGTTCGGGGATCGTCCTCGCAGTGGCGGGGGCAACCCAGGCCCAGGAAACGAAACTGACCGCGAAGGGCAAGGGGGTGGGCACGATCGAGCTCGTCCTCGGTGACACCGTTGTGGGAGAGGCCCGTTACCTCGGCGACGGCATCGACAACGACACCCTTGAGGTGATGTCGGCCTTCGCCGCGCTGGAAGTCGAACGGGCGCGGTCCGACGAGTGGGGTAACGAAGGAGCCGTCTCCGAGTTCATCCGGGCATTGCTAGATGGGTCGATGGACAACACGGATGACATCCTCGCCCGGGCCAGCGAAGTCGGCTGCGATCTTTCCCGAGGGGGCGGGGTGCTGATGGTCCGTGCCCACGCCGGCTCGGCACAGGAGGGCGACTGGCGTTCCCGGGTCGTCGACATGACCCTCCGGACGATCCGTGCGGTCGCCTCCGGGGCGATCGCCGGGATGGGTGAATCGGAGGAAGGTGCCGTGGTCGGGATCCTCGTGCCCACCAACGAGGAAGACCGGCTGATCAAGGTCGAGGAAGCCCTCGACCGGGAACTGCCCCGCTCACTCTCCGGGCTCACCGTCACCATTTCCCGGTCCCGGCTTGCCACCGGACCCGAGCAGATCGAGCGGGCCGCCCGCGAGGCGCAGCTCGCCCTCAACGTGGGTGAGGCCGAGGGTCGCTCTCCGATCGCCTTCGAGGACACCGGCGCTTACCGCCTGCTGCTCGGCACAAGCAAAGAAGAACTGATGAGTTTCTACTCGGAGACGGTCGAACCCCTCGTCGTCTATGACGATCAGTACGAAACCGACCTGGTGGCCACGGTCGAGGCCTATCTCGACAGTGACGCGAACGTCCCGGCCACGGCCAAACAGACGTTCACCCACCG
>JAGQUQ010000229.1 GCA_020438425.1 Solirubrobacterales bacterium | reverse complement strand
CTGGTAGCCCGCCTCGGTCACCGCGGCGCGGACGAGCTGGTCGTCGACCGGTGCGTCGGAGGAGACGGTCATCCGGCCGGAGTCCAGGTCGACGTCGACGCCGGTGACGCCCGGGACCTCGCTGACCTCCTCGGTGACCGACATCACGCAGTGGCCGCAGGTCATGCCGGTGACGGTGTAGGTGCTGGTGTTCATGGTGTCTCCTCCGTGTCGTGAGGGATGGGGGTCGTGGGTGATGGGTGTCGCTGTGCGTGATCGGGGTGCGGGGATCCGCAGCAGGGTGGACCGCCGGCCCGATCAGGAGCGGACCAGGCGGGCGATGGCGTCGGATGCCTCCTTGAGCTTCAGGTCCGCCCCCTCGCCGCCGGCCCGTGCTGCGTTCAGCACGCAGTGGCCGAGGTGCTCCTCGAGCAGTCCGAGCGACACCGCCTGCAGGGCCTTGGTCATGGCCGACACCTGCGTGAGGATGTCGATGCAGTACTGGTCCTCCTCGACCATGCGCTGCAGTCCCCGGGCCTGGCCCTCGATCCGTCGCAGCCGCTTGAGG
>JAGQUQ010000228.1 GCA_020438425.1 Solirubrobacterales bacterium | reverse complement strand
CTGTTCGTCTGGGTGGCGCGGTTCGCGATCTTCGCGCCGCTGCTGGTCCTGGGCTGGCTGCTCGGCCGCCTCGCGATCGACGGCATCGCCCGCATCGACTGGTCGTTCATCACCGACCTGCCGTCGCGCAAGGCCGAGCGCGCCGGCATCTGGCCGGCGCTGATGGGCAGCCTGTGGCTGATCACGCTGACCGCGATGATCGCGCTGCCGATCGGCGTCGGCGCCGCGGTCTACCTCGAGGAGTACGGCCGCCAGAGCAAGCTGGCCGGCGTCGTCGAGGTCGCGATCGCCAACCTCGCCGGCGTGCCCTCGATCATCTACGGCATGCTGGGCCTGGGCCTGTTCGTCCGCTTCGCCGGGCTCGGCGAGACCGTCCTGTCGGGCGCGCTGACCCTGGCGCTGCTGGTCCTGCCGGTGATCATCATGTCGACCCGCGAGGCCCTGCGCACGGTCAAGGACTCGCTGCGCGAGGCCGCCCTCGGCCTGGGCGCGACCCGCTGGCAGATGGTGCGCCGGGTGGTCCTGCCGATGTCGATCCCCGGCATCCTC
>JAGQUQ010000227.1 GCA_020438425.1 Solirubrobacterales bacterium | reverse complement strand
CACCTGGGACCTGCTGGTGCCGATCGGACCGGGCTTCCCCAAGGCATTGCTCAACATCGGCAACTCCAACTTTGCGCCGGTCGCGGCGGCCGGTTCCGCCGGCACAGTCAATGTGAGCAGCCCGACCAACATCAACCAGGACCCGATGTTCGCCGGCAGCGGTGACTTCAATCTGTTGCCCGGTTCCCCTTCGATCGATGCCGGCAATCCCGCTTCGACCCTGACCACGGACTTCGCCGGTGATCCCCGCCCCCGTGACGGTGACGGCGACGGTTCCTCGCTGCCGGATCAGGGCGCCTACGAGTTCCAGCCGACCTGCGCGACGATGCCATCTGCCTGCCCGGTGGACAGCACAGCGCCCAAGCTGAGCAAGGTGAAGTTCCGCTTCCGGCAGGGCAAGGGTGGCGCGCTCCGCTTCCGGCTTTCCGAGAAGGCCACGGTGAAGGTCCGTTTCACCCCGATCCGCAAGAAGGGCAAGCGCAAGGTGGTGAAGATCACCCGCAAGGGCAAGCAGGGCGCAAACGTGATCAAGCTCGGCAGGTTCCGGCTCAGGGCAGGGCG
>JAGQUQ010000226.1 GCA_020438425.1 Solirubrobacterales bacterium | reverse complement strand
GAGCCCTTGTCGACGAGGTAGCGGGCCAGCTCCGGCGGCAGGCTCACCTCGACGACCTCCCAGTGCTCGCTGGGCGTGCGGGAGAGCACCGTGCCGACGCCGTCGACGTGCCCCTGGACCAGGTGACCACCGAGGCGCTGGTCGGCGCGCACGGCGCGCTCGAGGTTGACCCGATCGCCCGGCACCAGGGCGCCCAGGGCTGTCTTGTCGAGGGTCTCGGCCATCACGTCGGCGGTCCACCGAGGCGCGGCGCCCTCGGTGCCGCCGGCGCTGGTCTCGGCGACGGTCAGGCAGCAGCCGTTGACCGCGATCGAGTCACCGAGGCCGGCGTCCTCCAGGACGGTGTCCGCGCGCACGGTGAGCCGGACCGCGTCCCCCTGGTCCTGGACCGCGGCGACCGTGCCGAGCTCCTCGACGATGCCCGTGAACATGTCAGTCCTCTCCGTCCTGGTGCGTTCCGTCTGGCTGCGGGGCGTCCGGGTGACCCGGCGTGAGCGTGAGGCGGACGTTGGGCTCGTCGCCCTCGGTGGCCTCCAGCACCGCGATGTCGGTGACGTGGGG
>JAGQUQ010000225.1 GCA_020438425.1 Solirubrobacterales bacterium | reverse complement strand
CTGTTTCATTCAGCATGTGGATGACACCATGGAGAGCATCATGGAATTGGCGCGTAGCGAGGCCATGTTGTTCAAGTTCGGCAGTGGCACCGGCAGCGATCTGTCAACCATCCGCAGTTCCCGCGAAAAGATGAGCGGGGGCGGTCGTCCCAGCGGCCCCCTGTCCTTTTTGAAGGTGTACGATGCGATTGCCAGCGTGGTGAAGTCCGGCGGCAAGACCCGCCGGGCCGCCAAGATGAACACCCTGAAGGACTGGCATCCCGACATCAAGGACTTCATCGAAGCCAAGTCCAGCGAAGAAAAGAAGGCGTGGGCCCTGATCGAACAAGGCTATGCCGGAGACTTTAATGGTGAGGCCTACGGGTCGGTCTGCTTCCAGAATGAAAACCTCAGCGTGCGGGTGACCGACAAATTTCTGCAAGCGGTGATCGATGACAAGGACTGGCACACCCACTGGGTAACCAACCCCTCGGTGGCCGGCCCCACCTACAAGGCCCGCGACATGATGCGATGGATTGCTGAAGGCACCTGGCTGTGCGGAGACCCCGGGGTGCAGCTTGAAGA
>JAGQUQ010000224.1 GCA_020438425.1 Solirubrobacterales bacterium | reverse complement strand
AGCACTGCCCGGCCATCCCGTACACACCGGTCGAGATCGCCGAGGAGGCGCGCCGCGCCTACGAGGCGGGCGCGACGATCGTGCACATCCACGCCCGCACCGACGAGGGCGCGCCGAGCTGGAGCCCCGAGGTCTTCCAGAAGATCATGGACGAGACCCGGGCCCGCTGCCCGGTGCTGATCAACTGGTCGACCGGCGGCGCCGGCCCCATGACCGGCCGCATCGCGCACCTGGCGCAGCGCCCCGCGATCGCGGCGCTCAACATGGGCTCGATGAACTACGCCAAGTGGAGCCCGGCCAAGAAGGCGTTCGCGTTCCAGTTCGTGTTCGCCAACTCGTTCGACGACATCATGGGCTTCGCCAAGGCGATGAAGGAGCACGGCATCAAGCCCGAGATGGAGTGCTTCGACACCGGCCACGCCGCGTCGCACGTCGTCCTCGAGGAGCTGGGCCTGATCGAGAAGCCCTACCACTTCTCGTTCATCATGGGCGTGCTCGGCGGCATCCAGGCCAGCGCCCGCCACCTGGCGTTCCAGGCCGACAACGTGCCCGCCGGCTCGCGCTGGA
>JAGQUQ010000223.1 GCA_020438425.1 Solirubrobacterales bacterium | reverse complement strand
TCTGCTGGGCGAGATCGTGGGCCGCCCGCACTGTCGATGAGCCCGGCACCAGCATGTGCAGGGACACGAAGCGCTGACGTCCAGCGGCCCGGCTCTGCAGCGCGTGGAAGTGCACGGTCGACGATTCGTGCGAGGCCAGCACCGAGACGACCTCATCGATGTCCTCATCGGAGAGCCGCTCATCGAGAAGTCCCGATACCGAATCGCGAAGCAGACCCCAGCCGGTCCACAGGATGTTCGCCCCGACCACCAGCGCGATGATCGGGTCCAGCCTCTCCCAGCCGGTCAGCGCCACGGCACCGACCGCCACCACCACCCCGGCGGAGGTCCAGACGTCTGTGAGCAGGTGTTTACCGTCGGCGACGAGCACCACGGACCGATGCTCGCGCCCCACACGGATGAGGATCCACGCCACGAGTCCGTTGAGGACGGAGGCGAGGACCGAGATGGCCAGCCCGATCCCCACCTGCTCCAGAGGCTGCGGGGACAGCAGGCGATTCACGGCCGTGGCGATGATCGCCGCGGACGCCGCGAGGATCAGGAACCCCTCCACCATGGCTGACAGGT
>JAGQUQ010000222.1 GCA_020438425.1 Solirubrobacterales bacterium | reverse complement strand
ATCAACGCGCCGAAGGGCTACAAGGAGGCGGTGATCCGCCACCTGCGCGAGATCACGGGCCTCGAACTCGAAACCGCGGGCGATCTCGTCGAGTCGACGAGCGACACGGGTGTGTTCATCACCTTCTCGGGCGCGCTCAAGCGCAGCGCGCTCAAGCTCTCGAAGATCTCGAACGACCTGCGCCTGCTCTCGTCGGGCCCGCAGGCCGGCCTCGGTGAGATCAACCTGCCGGCGCGGCAGGCGGGATCCTCGATCATGCCCGGCAAGGTCAACCCGGTCATCCCCGAGGCGGTCTCGCAGGTTGCCTACTCGGTGGCGGGTGCCGACGTGACGGTCTCGATGGCCGTCGAGGCCGGCCAGCTGCAGCTCAACGCGTTCGAGCCGATCATCGCGCACTCGCTCTTCCAGTCGATCACCTGGCTCGAGCGCGCCTGCCAGACCCTACGGGTCAACTGCGTCGACGGGATCACCGCGAACGAGGAGAGCCTCGCGGATACCGTCTCGCGTTCGGTCACCGTGATCACCGCGCTGGCGCCGGTGATCGGCTACGCGGAGGCGGCGAAGCTCGC
>JAGQUQ010000221.1 GCA_020438425.1 Solirubrobacterales bacterium | reverse complement strand
GCGCGACCGTGAGCGTGTGGGACGGTGCCGGCCCGGACGTGTTCAAGGGCATGCCCGCCGGAGCGGAGATCCATCCCGGCGCGGACGAGGAAACCGGGCGTTCCGTTTCCTGCGATCTCCTTGTCGTGAGCCCGGGCATCGACACCTACGGTTCCTACGTCGCCGCTTTCGCCGCCGGTGCGGGCGAGGTGATCGGCGAGGTCGAGCTGGCCGCGCGTTTCTATCAGGGGCGGATCATCGGCGTCACCGGCACCAACGGCAAGACGACCACCACCGAGTTGGTGGCGCGCGTCCTCGCGCAGGCCGGTCTCGGCGGCAACGCCTGCGGCAACTACGGCCCGCCCTTCGCCGAGGTGGTGATGCAGGCGCATCCGCCTGCGGCCGTCGCGCTCGAACTGAGTTCGTTCCAGTTGGAGACGATCCGCACGCTGCACCCCGTCGCCGCGGTCTGGCTGAACTTCGCGCCCGACCACATGGACCGCTACCCGACGGTCGAGGCCTACCGCGCCGCCAAGCTCCGGATCTTCGAAACGATGACTGCGGACGACACCGCGATCGTCCGCGCCGGCTCGGGAC
>JAGQUQ010000220.1 GCA_020438425.1 Solirubrobacterales bacterium | reverse complement strand
CCTGTCATGACGTAAAAAGACCCTTCCTGGTGCGGGTTTTCGCCGTATCTCAGCTTCATCTTCTTTTCGAGGTGAAGCGTCATGCTCGATGGGAACTTGCCGAAGCTGCCGTCGGCCTCTATCGCGCCCAGATAGTTCGAAATGGCGGCGTCGTACCTGGCTATGTAGGAAAAAGCCTTTACGGCGAGCCTGAAGTTCGTCTCGGGCGTGATGCCGCCCTTATTCTTCTTGAGCTCTTTTAGTATGTCCTTATAGTCCTCGGGGTGCGTAACGATAGACGTGAAGTGATAGTTCTTAGCGGCGGCCCTCAGCATGGTCGGCCCGCCGATGTCGATGTTCTCTATGGCCTCGGCGAGCGAAACGCCGCTCTTCTTGATTACCTCTTCGAAGGGGTAGAGGTTTACGACCACCATATCGATCGGCTCGATGTTGTTTTCCTTCATCTGGCCTATATGAACCTCGTCGTTCCTGAGGGCGAGTATGCCGCCGTGGATTACCGGGTGGAGGGTTTTGACCCTGCCCCCGAGTATTTCGGGGAAGCCGGTGAATTCCGAGATGTCCTTCACCTCGACACCGCCGTCACG
>JAGQUQ010000021.1 GCA_020438425.1 Solirubrobacterales bacterium | reverse complement strand
AGCGGATCCTGCTCGCCCTCGACGAGGATGTCACCTCGGCCGGAATGGACCTGTTCGTGGTCGTGCCGGATCCGGAACTGACCACCAAGGCCGTTGCGCTGGTCTCGGAGTTGCGCCATCACGGCCTGGCCGTTGAAATGGACCTCGCCGGCCGGAGCGTCAAGGGCCAGTTCAAACAGGCCGACCGGGTCGGGGCGGCCCACACGCTGATCCTCGAGCCGGGCGCCACCGCTTCGCTCAAGAACATGGAAACCGGCGACCAGCAGACGGTGGATCCGAAAGACGTGGCGAACCTGATTCGCCCCTGATTTCAGTCACCGGCGTTTCGCAACTGCCGCCGACCGACCGGTTTAGGGTGGCAACGCTGTGTCAACTCTGAATCGGGGGAAGTAGATGAAGTCGCTGCGCTGCCTGCTCGTTTCGCTTGCTGCTCTTGCCGGCCTGGCCCTGTTGCCGGGCGCTGCCGGGGCCAACGTGATCAACGTGACAATGACGACCGACCAGTTCGCCGGAACGCCCGGAAGCGGCTGTTCGCTGCGTGACGCCTTCAACGGCGCGGTCTACGGTGGTTCGCTTGGTGACTGCGAGATGTCCGGTGCCGACGACACGATCAAGTTGCCAACCGGTTCCTACGAGCTGACCATCGGCCCATCCGGTGACGGCACCGCGAACTCGGGCGATCTCGACATGGCTGGCAGCGACCCGGTCACCATCGAACCGGCAGGCCCGGGCGATGTCGTGGTGATCAACGGCAGCCACGTGGACAGGGTGTTCGATCATCTCGGAGCCGGGATCGGTGACCTGATCCTTCGCAACCTCACCATCACCGGTGGTTTTCCCGGCGCCGGTCCTGTCCTGAACGGAGGAGCGGTCCGGACCAACGACGGCCTGGTCAGAGCGGAAGGGGTGACCTTCTTCGGCAACAGCTCCGGAGAAGACGGTGGCGCGATCGCGGTCGGAAACGGCGCCAGCTTCGAAGCCGTCAACTCGACCTTCACGGAGAACAGCGCTCCCGGCAGCGGGGGCGGAATCTGGGCGGCAAACCTCGGGGCGTTCATCGACTTGCGCAACGTGACGATTTCCGCCAACACCGCTGACAGCGACGCCGACGGCTTCGGCAGCGGCGGCGGACTGTCCGGCGGGATCGGCGACTCGACCGTCAACATGACCAACTCGATCCTGGCCGAGAACATCGACGCTTCGCCCGATCCCGCTGACAAGGCGCCGGATTGTGTCTCCAACGCCAACTTCTTTCCCCGCTACGTGATCAGCACCCAGCAACTCGGTACCGGGGAATGCTTCGTCACCTTGCCGGCTCCGGACACGAATCAATCGCCGGTGGCGGATGCCGGACTCGAGTCCTTCGCCGACAACGGCGGTCCCACTCCGACGGTTGGGCTGGCCGCTGACAGTCCGGCGATCGAAGCCGGCGGCAGCACCTTCCCCGACATCTGCCTGCCGACCGACCAGCGGGGCGTGGCCCGGCCGGACGGCCACTGCGACCTCGGAGCGTTCCAGTTCACGGCACCGCTGCCCGGGGCTGCCGGACCGGTCGGAGAGATCGCCGTCTTCGACGGCACCAATCTCTACATCCGGCTCAAGTGCCCGGCCCGGTTCAGGCCGAAATGCCGTTCGACCACGTTGGCCCTGACCCGGCGAAATGGTGGCCGGGCGATGACCAGGCCGAAGGGCGTGGTGACCAGGTCCGGCCGGTACAAGGTGGTCCGTCTCACCGTGAAGCCGGCTTACCGCTCGCGGATCGCGGCCATGACCTATGTCGACCGCCGGCAGCTCGTGGTTCGTCAGAAGATCAGGTCGAAGCGGATCCGGGCCCGCAAGGCACCGCGCCGTCCGGCCACCATCTTCCACACGTACAAAGTCCGGGTCAGAACCTGACCCGGGTCTGTCGCCGGGCAGGTCTTGACCCGGTCCGACCGCCCGCATACGATCTAGCCAACGGGCTGAAACTGGGGAAGCCCGACCGACTGGAGGAAACGTGAAGCGATTTCTGGCAGGGGCATTCGTGTTTGTTGTGATGCTCGCGGCTCCGGCCGCGGCCAACGCGGTGAACATCGCGGTCAACACGACCGTCGACGAGTACGGGACCGGTACCAACTGCTCACTGCGTGAGGCGATCACCGCGGCGCAAGGCAACGTCTCCTTCGGCGGCTGCCCGGCGGGCTTCGGGGCGGACACCATCAGCCTTCCGGGCGGCGAGTACAAGATCACGCGGGCCGGCGATGACGAAGACGGGAACGCGACCGGAGACTTCGACATCACCGGGGCCAATGCCCTTGACATCCAGGCTTCAGGTGCGTCGGATGAGGTCACGATCGACGGCAACCAGATCGACCGGGTGTTCGACCAGGCTTCTTCTTCGTCACTCAAACTTCTCGCGCTCCGCATCATGGGAGGCAAGATCACCAAGATCGAAGACGGTGGCGGCATCCGGAACTCCTCCGGTGTGCTCTATCTCGAAAACGTGACAGTCGATGGCAACGCCTCCGCCTATCAGGGCGGTGGCGTCGCGGTCTACAACAACGCCCAGGTTGTCAACAGCACGGTTTCGGGCAACCGCGCCGACGGAAACGGGGGCGGCTTCTACGTGCCGGGAGGCGCTTCACTCGTTGTCCGGAGCTCGACCATTTACGGCAACACGGCCGACGCCGATGACTCCGGTGGAGGATACGGCGGCGGTTTCGCCGAGACCGGCGGTCTCAACGTCAGCTTCACAAACGTGATCAACAGCAACAATTCGGGAACCTCGCCATCCCCGCCGAACGGAGCGTTCGACTGCTACAGCGGACCGAACTTCTACCCCCGTTTCTCGCTTCAGGGACAGCCCTTCGGTCCGCTCAACTGCCTAGTCGGGTTCAATCCCGGCACCAACCTTCAGGCCGACGATACCGGCGTGGACATGTTCCTCCGTTACAACGGCGGTCAGACCCCGACTCACGCGCTGTTGCCAGGTTCGCCGGCGATCGGCGCGGGTGGCTCGACCGCCCCGGACGAATGCCCGGGCGTTGACCAGAACGGCTACGGCCGTCCTGCCGGTCAGTGCGATATTGGCGCGGTCCAGTTCAACCCCCAGCCTGGCCTGGTCGTCACAAGGCTGCTGCCGAAGAAGAAGGTGATCCGCCGCAAGAAGAGCAAGGTGATCACGGTCGAACTCAGGAACGATGGCACCGGAGCGGCGAGTCAGGTGAAGGTCTGCCTCAAACTGAACCGCGCGGCGAAGAAGGGCCTGAAGGTGAAGGGCAAGGCCTGCAAGACGATCAGCTCGGTTCCGGTCGGGGCGATCAGGAAAGCCAGGGTCAAGCTGATGGCCAAGCCCAAGGCCAGGAAGAAGGCCTACCAGCTCAGGGCCACCTACAAGGGGTCCAACACCACGGCAGCCTTCCGGGCCTTCAAGGTGCGGGTCAAGTAGTGCACTGAACTGAAAGACTGGCGCTTCGATGAACGACGCGCCGCAGCTCAATCCGAATTCGTATCGCGACACTTGGTCCGGCCAGGTCCTGGGGGACAAGGTCGGGAATCAGGTGCGGCTCTCCGGCTGGGTCCACCGCCGCCGGGACCACGGCGGGCTGATCTTCATCGATCTGCGTGACCGGACCGGCCTGGTCCAGCTGGTTTTCAACCCCGACGAGGCCGGGGGAGCCCACGAACTCGGTCACACGCTGCGCTCCGAGTACGTGATCAGCGTCACCGGCGAGGTGGTCACCCGCTCCGAGGAGACGGTCAATCCGGAGATGCCGACCGGCGAGTTCGAGGTGCGGGTCAAGGAAGTCGAGATCCTGGCTGTATCCGACACACCGCCTTTCGAGATCGAGGGCTTTCACGGTGAGGTCGGCGAGGAAACCCGGCTCAGGCACCGCTACCTGGACCTCCGCCGGGAACAGATGCAGCATGCGATCAAGCTGCGGCATCGGCTAACCGCCGCGATGCGTTCCTTCCTGGGCGCCGAGGGTTTCCTCGACATCGAAACTCCGATCCTCACGCTCTCGACACCGGAGGGCGCCCGCGACTTCCTGGTCCCGGCCCGGCTCCAGCGCGGCTCCTTCTACGCGCTGCCGCAGTCACCGCAGCTCTTCAAACAGTTGCTGATGATGTCCGGCTTCGAGCGCTACTTCCAGATCGCCCGATGCTTCCGCGACGAGGACCTGCGGGCCGACCGTCAGCCCGACTTCACCCAGCTCGACATCGAGATGAGCTTCGTCACCGGCGAAGACGTGATCGAGGTCAACGAGCGTCTGATCCGGCATGTGCTGGCCGAGATGGGGGTCGAGGTGGAGATCCCCTTCCAGCGCATGTGTTACGACGAGGCGATCGGCCGCTTCGGCTCCGACAAGCCCGACCTCCGTTACGGCTACGAGCTTTCCGATCTGACCGAGATACTCCGCGGCACGGAGTTCAAGGCCTTCGGCGGGGTAATCGAAGGCGGGGGGCAGGTCAAGGGCATCAACTTCGGCCAAAGGGAGCTTTCCCGGGCCCAGCTCGACGGCCTGATCGATGACGCCAAGGAACTCGGCGCCAAGGGACTGGTCTGGGCCTTTCGCGAGGGCGACGGCTGGCGGGCTCCGATTGCCAAGTTCCTCTCGGAAGAAGAACTGAAGAACCTGAACGAGGCGATGGGTGCCGAGGAGGGCGACCTGATGCTTGTCGCCGCCGACCAGCCGGCGATGGTCGCGGCCATTCTGGGCGGTCTTCGCACCCGACTGGCCGAGCGCTGGGACCTGATCCCGCCCGACGCCGGCAACCGCTTCTGCTGGATTGTCGACTGGCCGCTCTTCGAGTTCAACGAAGACGAGGACCGCTGGGACGCACTCCACCATCCCTTCACAGCGCCCAAAGGCGAGTTCGACCCGGAGAACCCGGGTGAGGCCCGGGCCGAGGCATACGACCTGGTCTGGAACGGGGTCGAGATCGGCGGCGGTTCGATCCGCATCAACAAGCCGGAACTCCAGTCACAGATCTTCCGGGCGCTGGGGATTTCGGACGAAGAGGCGGAGGAACGCTTCGGTTTCCTGCTCGAGGCGCTCAGGTACGGAGCTCCGCCGCATGGCGGCATCGCCTACGGGGTCGACCGTTTTGCCGCACTGCTGGCCGGTTTCGATTCGATCCGGGACGTGATCGCCTTCCCCAAGACGGCCTCGGGCGGCGACCCGCTGACCGGAGCTCCGGCCCCGGTCGATGACATCCAGCTCCGCGACGTCGGCATCGAACTTCGCAAGAAGAAGCTGCCCGGGCAGGGTTAGGGAAGCGGTCGGTCCGATGGGTTTTCTCGACCGGTTCAAGGACAGGGTCAAGTCGATCGGCGACGGCTCCGGCCGGATCCAGATCAACGACCCGCGCTTTGACGGCTGGGAGACGGTCCACCAGTTCGAGGATCTGGCGACCGGACTGGCCTGGAGGGATGTGCTGCGCGAGCACAATATCCCGGCCGAGCTGACCTCGGACTGGGAACTTGACCGCTACGACCGCGGCGACATCCACCTCCAGGTTCCGCCCGGAATGTGGTCCGAAGCCGAGGAGTTGATGTCGGGTCTCGATCTCGAATAAATGATGCGATCCGGTCTTCGCCGGATCGCCAATCGAACCCGCCGGCCCACGGAATATCGGATTGGATGGGCCGGCTCCGCCATGTGGTCCTCCGGGAGTGGTAGGTTGGTTTTGAGGCTCGAACCTGTTCGTTAGCCGTCTCATAATTTGACCCAACATCAACGGCACGGGAGCCGACTTCAAGGTCCCCCGCGGGACTGCGATAGGCACCCACCTATCTATTTAGGGATCAATGTCGGAGGCGGAGACGGCAGGTTGGGGCCTCTTTTTCCAGGTGCTGCGCCCGTTGACTCGAAACATCCGGTGACGATACGGTTTGAAGCGAAAGGGACCGACTACACCGAGGAGCGGGGATGAGCAAAGTACGAGGCGTTGCTGGGCTGGTTGGCGTACTGATCGCGATGACGCTGGGGATGACGATTCCAGCCGGAGCATCGGCCGACGTGCAACGGCATTACGGCAATCTGCCGTCGGCCGACGGCACTCCGTATGGAGTCGCGGTAGGTCCGGGCGGGGATCTCTTTGTCTCCACATACGGCTCGGGAGGATCGGCAGTAGAGCGTTACCGGTACGAGAGCGACGGCATTGCCCTGGTCTCCAACTATCCCACGATCGGCACCGCCGCCGGGATCCGTGATGTCGAAGTCGACCGAAACGGCTACGTCTATGTAGCCAACCTGAACGACGACACCGTTACGCGTTACTCGCCGGACGGAACCACGTGGACCCAGTGGGGCTCCAACGGATCCGGGCCGAGCCAGTTCAGCCAGGCGGTTGGAATCGCGGTCAGCCCGTCGGGCCTGATTTACGTGCTCGACTTCCTCGGCAACCGGGTGCAGAGATTCACTTATGACGGTCTATACCTGGGAGAGTTTCCGGCCGGTTCGGGAGTTCTGACCGGAGGAATCGACATCGACGGCCAGGGTCGGGTCTACGTGAGCGACGCTACGGCAGATGAGGTTCGCGTCTATGACTCGACCGGAGCCCTGCTCGACACGATCGGTGGAGCCGGTAGCGGCGCCGGAGATCTCGGCAATGCCAGAGACGTGGACGCCGGCGGGGACGGGCGGATATACGTGTCCGACACCGATGCCTACCACGTCAAGGTTTATGAAACCTCCGGAGCCTTCCTGCATTCGCTCGGCAGCTACGGGTCGGGTGTAGATCAATTCAGCGGTGCGGCGGGAGTGACTGCCGATCGGGCCGGCAACGTCTGGACGGCCGACCCGTCGAACCTTCGTGTCTCCCTCTTTGCCTTCGCACCGAGGGTGATCGGCGGTCTCACCAGGAACTTCGGCAACGTGTTTCTGGGCAACCCGCTGGCGACCCAGCAGGTGCTGATGCAGAACGACAACTACTTGCTGCCGATGTTCGTTGGGGCGGCCAGCCTGGACATCGGTACCGATTATTCGCTGCCCCCTGACGAACTCATCTGCAACAACGCGATTCTTCTGCCGGGCCATGTCTGCAGCGTCGGGGTCGACTTCGACCCCGCAACGGCCGGAACCAAAGCCGACACTCTCTACCTTGACGGCGGCTGGCGGGAAGTGGACCTGACCGGCAACGGGGTCGAAGGCCCGACCGGGCCCACCGGCGCGACCGGAGGGACGGGCGCAACCGGGCCGATCGGTCCGACCGGTAGTACCGGATCAACCGGCGCGACCGGCTCGACCGGATCAACCGGCTCGACCGGATCAACCGGCGCGACGGGACCGACCGGAACCGGCAGCACGGGGGCAACCGGCGCGACCGGGCCGACCGGACCGAAGGGTCCGACCGGCACCACCGGGCCGAAGGGACCGAGCGGCAACAACGCGACTCCCCGGGTGAACCGCCTCGCCGAAGTGGTCAGGGTTGGAGCCCGGCCGGTGGCGATGGTCAGGGTTCACTGCCCGAAGGCCGCCTGCACGATCTGGCAGCGTCAGGGCCGGGCCCGTTCGCGGGGTCGAGTGGTCCAGACCCGGGTCCAGGGGCCGACCCGGATCGCCGCCAACGGCACCGGCCGCTTCCGCGTGACGGTGCCGCCCCGGATCCGGAACCTGCTGACCCGTCAGCGCTCGGGCATCGTCAACGTCTACCTGGCGGTCCAGGAAGACAAGGGCAACTCCGTCCGGCGCAATGTCAGGATCGGAATCCGGCGCTGACCCTCACTTCGAGAATCAGGTAGACGGTTCGGCCGGACTGGCCGGGGAAAAGTCGTACTCGACCCCGGTCAGTTCGGTCGAAGCCTGCCAGAGCCGGTCACCGACCTTCGAATCGAGGGCGACCCGGCGCGGGGCGACGATGGTCGGCGAGCCGCGGAACTGGCGTAGCCCATCCGGGCCGATGTACTCGCCGCCGGTCAGGCCGGGCTCGGTCGCCGCGAAGAGGGTCGGCAGTGCGCCGTGTTCCGCGTCCTGTGCGATCAGCAGATCGGAAAGGGCGAGGAAGGGCTTCGACACCAGTCCGAACCAGCCCGAGTCGAGGTCGTTGCCGGCCGAAGTCAGGTTGGTGTTGGAAACACCGGGGTGGGCGGCGATGCTCGCCATGTCGAGGCCGGCCTGACGGATCAGCGACTGCAGGTCCATCGCAAAGACCAGGTTGGCCAGCTTTGACTGGCCGTAGGCTCGCCAGCGACTGTAACCGTCAACCGACTGGAGGTCATCGAAGTTCAACTTGCCGGCGTTGGCGGCGACCGAGCTGATCGTTACGACCCGGGCGCCGGGCTTCCGCTTGAGGGTGTCGAAGAGGCGACCGGTCAGGGCGAAGTGCCCGAGGTGGTTGGTGCCGAACTGAAGTTCGAAGTTGTCATCGGTCAGCATCCGGGGCGGTGCCATCACGCCGGCGTTGTTGATCAGCAGGTCGAGGCCGTCGGGCAGATCGGTATCGACCGATTCGGCGAAGGTCCTGACCGAATCGAGCGATGCCAGGTCGAGCTTGCGCACTTCGATTCCGGCAGCAACGCCCGGGGTGCCCAGTTCCGAGGCGATCTGCTCAACCGCGGCCTGGCCCTTGTTTTCGTTGCGGCAGGCGATGATCACCCTCGCTCCGTGCCGCAGAAGCTCCCTGGCGGTGATCAGCCCGATGCCGCTGTTGCCGCCGGTTACGACCGCGGTACGGCCGGTCTGGTCGGTGATGTCATCTGCGCTCCAGCCCTTGCTCATGCGAGGCAGCGTATCCGCTCGGAGATTCGAACAATTAACCTTCAGGGGATGGAGTCACTACTCTCCGAATACGTCGCCGACCGCTCGCGCGAGTCGGAGCCGGCCCCCGGATCGTTCACCGGGGCGGCCGGTGGTGCCGCCTGCGGTGATCTCGCCCGGATCTCGCTCTCGGTCGAGTCTGGCCTGATCACCAAAGCCTGTTTCGGCACCGAAGGCTGTGCGGCTACCCGCGCGGCCTGCGCCTGCGTCTGTGAACTGGTCGAAGGAGAGAGCGTGCTCGACGCGGCGCGAATCGGCGCCGACCGGATCGAAGCGGAACTCGGCGGGCTCAGCCCGGCCCGTCGTCACGCGGCAATGCTGACCGGTGACGCGCTCCACCGGGCGCTCTCCCAGGTCGCTTCCTCGGGCGAGGTTCTTTCGCCACCGGTCGACGGTCGGGTCCTGGTCGCGGTCTCCGGTGGCGTTGACAGCGCGGTCGCCGCACTCGGTGAAAAGGAGGCCGGGGCGGATGTGATTGCGGTGACCGTCAAGCTCTGGGCCGACCCGGATACAGACGGCACCAAGGCCTGCTGCTCGCCTGAAGCAGTGCTAGGCGCCCGCTCGCTCACCCACGACCTCGGCATCCCGCATTTCACCCTCGACCTCGAAGGACCCTTCCGCGAACGGGTGGTGGGCGAGTTCCTGCGCGGCTACGGCGAGGGCCGGACCCCGAACCCCTGCGTGCTCTGCAACGGGGAAGTGCGGATCGCGGCGATGGTTGACCTGGCCGACCGGCTCGGGGCAGAAAGCCTGGTCACCGGTCACTACGCCCGGGTCGTCGAAGATGAAGGCGGAGCTCTGATCGCGGCCGGAAGCGACGAGGCCAAGGACCAGAGCTACATGCTGGCCGCGCTTCCACCCGATGTCGTTGCCCGGCTCAAGTTCCCCCTCGCCGACCTGACCAAGGAGCAGGTGCGGGCGATCGCCGAGCGTGGCGGACTCCCGGTTGCCAGGAAGCCGGAAAGCCAGGACCTCTGCTTCCTCGCCGGGCAGAGCAAGAAGGACTTCCTGCGTCGTCACGGCGGGCTGGCCGACCGGCCCGGGCCGGTGGTCGACGAGAGCGGCAGTGAGCTCGGACGGCATCCGGGTCACCATCACTTCACGGTGGGCCAGCGCCGGGGCCTCGGCGTGGCGGCAACCGAACCGCTGTATGTGCTCGGTACCGACGCGAAATCGAACACGGTGCGGGTCGGGTCGCGCAGCCGGCTGGCGACCGATCGGGTCCGGATCCGCAACGCCGTCATGCACCGCGATGGGGAAAGGGTTGACCGGGTCCGGCTCAGGTACCACACGGAACCGGTCCCGGCCCGGGTCGAGGCCAGTGCCGGACTTCACAAGACGCTCGAAGTCCGGCTTGACCACCCCTTCGACGGGCCTGCCCCCGGGCAGGCCGCGGTACTGATGAGCGGCGACGTGGTCGTCGGTCACGCCACCATCGCCAGACAAAGCGGATCAAAGTAGGCTGCCGTTCTCATGAAGTCGGCCGAGATCCGGGAGACATACCTGTCCTTTTTCGAGGAGCGCGACCACCGGCGGATGCCCTCGGCTTCGCTGGTGCCACCGCCGGAGGACACCTCGACCCTGCTCACGGTGGCGGGCATGCAGCCCTTCAAGCCCTACTTCCTCGGCCGGGAACAACCGCCGGCCAGCCGGCTCACTTCCAGTCAGACCTGCTTCCGCACGCCCGACATAGAAGAGGTCGGGAAGACGCTCAGGCACCTCACCTGCTTCGAGATGCTGGGCAACTTCAGTTTCGGCGACTACTTCAAGGAAGACGCGATCCCCTTCGGCTGGCAGCTTTCGACCGAAGGTTTCGGCTTCGACCCGGAGCAGATCTGGATCACCGTCTTCGGCGGTGACGAGGAACTCGGTCTCGGCCCGGACGAGGAGGCGATCGAGATCTGGAAGGGTCTTGGCGTCCCTGACGAGCGGATCGTGAAGCTGCCCCGCTCCGAGAACTTCTGGCAGGGCGGTGCGACCGGCCCCTGCGGGCCCTGCTCCGAGATGTATCTGGACCGGGGCCTCGATTTC
This sequence comes from Solirubrobacterales bacterium, assembly GCA_020438425.1. Lineage (GTDB taxonomy): Bacteria > Actinomycetota > Thermoleophilia > Solirubrobacterales > 70-9 > 67-14. The sequence continues at coordinate 21,220 of JAGQUQ010000021.1, read as the reverse complement.
GGCTCCGAGGATGACCGGCCCGGTGATGACAGCGACCGGTTCCTCGAGTACTGGAACCACGTCTTCATGACCTACGACCTGGGCGAGGACAACAGTCTGACCCCGCTGCCGAAGAAGAACATCGACACCGGAATGGGACTGGAGCGAATGGCGTCCATCCTCCAGGGAGTCGAGTCGGTTTACGACACCGACCTCTTCCAGCCGCTGATCGAACTGGCCGAGGAAAAGTCCGGGCTGAAGTACGGCGAGGACGAAGCGGTAACCCGGGCGATGCGGGTGATCAGCGATCACAGCCGGGGAATGACCTTCCTGCTCGCCGCCGGGGTGGTTCCCTCGAACGAGGACCGGGGCTACGTGCTGCGCCGGGTCATGCGCCGGGCGATCCAGCGGGGCAAGGCGCTCGGTCTCGAAGGATCCTGGCTTAGCGACTTCACCGACCGGACGATCGAGATGATGGGCGATGCCCACCCGCAAGTGGTCGCGGAAAAGGACCGGATCGACCGCTGGGTCAGGGCCGAAGAAGAAAGCTTCGGCCGCACCCTGGATCGCGGTACTGCCCTGCTCGAGGAGCTGGTCGATCGGGCGCTCACGGAGAAGAACTCCTGGATCAGCGCCGAGGACGCCTTCCGGCTTCACGACACCTTCGGTTTCCCCTATGACCTGACCCGGGAGATGGTCGAGGAGCGAGGCCTCTCGGTCGATGATCAGGGCTTCGACGAACTGATGGAGGAGCAGCGCAACAAGTCGCGCAGCAACGTCGGTGGCAACCCGGCCGGTGACGAAAGACATGGTCGCGTGCTCGACTTCGCCGCGTCCGCTCCGGAATCCGAGTTCGTCGGCTACGAGTACCTGCGGTCCGAGACGGGAATCGGATCGCTCGAGCCGTCGGAAGGAGTGGCGCTGGCCAAGCTCGAGCAGAGTCCCTTCTACGCCGAAGGCGGCGGCCAGGTAGCCGACTCCGGCCGTTTGCTCTGGGATGGCGGCGAAGTGGAGGTGACCGACGTGATCCGGGTCGGCGACGACCAGGTTCTGGAGCTGAAGCCGGCCGGTGAAGGCGAAGTCGCATGGCCACCCGCCGGAGCGACGGTTGAAGCGGTGGTCGACCGGGAATCCCGGTTCCGAACGATGCGTAACCACACCGCCACCCACCTTCTCCACGCGGCCCTGCGGGAACGGCTCGGCAGTCATGTACATCAGGCCGGATCCTCGGTTCGCCCGGACAAGTTGCGCTTCGACTTCAGTCACGGCGAGGCGATGACCCCGGAAGACATTGCCTGGGTGGAAGACCGGGTCAACGGCTGGATCAAGGACGGCGACCCGGTCCGCTGGATGATCATGGAAAAGCCCGAAGCCGAGAAGCTGGGGGCGATGGCGCTGTTCGGCGAGAAGTACGGCGATCTGGTCCGGGTGGTCGAGGTCGAAAACGTCTCGCGGGAACTCTGCGGCGGCACCCACGTCGACAACACCGCCGAGATCGGCATCTTCAAGGTCACCGGGGAAAGCTCCTCGGCGGCGAACGTGCGGCGGATCGAGGCGATCACCGGTCCCGACGCGATCGACTGGTATCGACAGCGCGCCTCGGAACTGAGCGAGGTCGGGCACCTGCTCGGTGACGCGCGCGACCCGGTTCGTGCGGCCCGCGACGCCTCGGAAAAGCTGGCCGAGGCAAGCGCCGGAGCGAAAAAGGCGGCCCGGGAGCAGCAGGGGCAGATGGCCACTGATCTGGCCGGATCGGCAGAGCCGGTCGGTGATTTCAACCTCGTCCTGGCCGAAGTTCCGGTCGGCAACCCGAAGGAAATTCTCCAGATCGCCAAACAGATCCAGGGATCTTCCGGAGCAAGTGCGGTCCTGGTCGGCGCCGACTCCGGTTCGGGCAAAGTCGGCATGGTCGCACTGCTTACTCCCGAAGACGCAGGCAAGGCTTCGGCCCGCGACCTGATCGCCGCCGCTGCCCCCAGGATCGGGGGCGGAGGGGGAGGCTCCGACGAAATGGCCCAGGCCGGCGGTAAGAACGCCACAGGAATGGCCGACGCGCTCTCCGCGGCCCGCGAATATCTGGAGTCGCTTTAGGTGCGGGTCCTGGCGCTCGATTACGGGACAGCCAGGATCGGCTGCGCGATCTCCGATCCGACCGGCACCCTGGCGACTCCGATCGCCGCGATCGAACCGCCCGAAGTGGCCGAGGTGCTGCGCCTGGCTGGCGAACGCGAGGCGGAAAAGATCGTCGTCGGCCTTCCGGTTTCCCTGTCGGGCGAGGACTCGGCCCAGACCGAGCTCACCCGGGCATTCGCCGAGGACCTGGGCGAGGCCACCACGATTCCGGTCGAGACCTGGGATGAACGCTTCACCACCCGGATGGCGGCCCAGACCAGGCGCGACACCGGGGCGGGTGCCGCCGAGGACTCGATCGCGGCCGCCCATCTGCTCGAGAGCTATCTCCAGTCAACGGCCGGAGGGGCTCAGTGACCGAACGCTGGTTCGACGACATGCCCGAACACGACCCCGACGACCCGGAAGCGGTCGAGCGGGCGCTCCGGCGGCAGGAAAGGGCGGCACGCCGACAGGACGAGGGTTCCGGGTCGAAACGGTCGAAAGGACCGGTCCTCGGGGGACGCCCCCCGAAGCGCAAGGCACCCCGGGAACGGAAGTCTTCACGGCAGCGGTCCGGACGGGGCTCGGGCGGCGGTCCCCGGAAGGCGCGCCTGATTCTCACCGGTGCCGCCGCGCTCGGGCTGGTCATCGGAATCTGGTTTCTCTTCGCGCTGTTTCAGCCGTTCAAGGGTGACGGCGACGGGGAGCAATTCGCGGTCAAGGTTCCGGCCGGCAGCAGCGTCGGCCAGATCGGCGACCTGCTCGCCGAAGAGGGGGTCATTTCGAACGCGACTCTGTTCGAGATCCGTGCGACCATCTCCGGCAAGCGGGGCGACCTCAATCACGGGGTCCACCAGTTCCGGGAGAACATGTCCTACTCGGCGGCGATCGAGGAACTGTCCCGCACGACTTCCAAACGCACCATCTCGGTGACCATCCCCGAAGGCCTGAGCCGCTCCGAGACCGCCGCGGTGGTCGAGGCGGCAGGCATCCCCGGCGACTACATGGATGCGACGGTCGCGGTCAAGGGATTCAACCCGAACGAGTACGGAGCACAGGGCAGGGCCGAGAACCTCGAGGGGTTCCTCTTCCCGGCGACCTACGAACTCAAGCCGACCGCCGACGTCGAGGATCTGGTCGCCGAGCAACTCGGCGCCTTCGAGGACAACATCGCCGGAGTCAACATGAAGTACGCGAAGTCGAAGAACCTGACTACCTACGACGTCCTGACCATCGCCTCGATGGTCGAGCGCGAGGTTTCGATCCCGTCCGAGCGCAAGACCGTCGCAGCGGTGATCTACAACCGGCTGAAGATGGGCGAGCCCCTCGGCATTGACGCGACGATCAGGTTTGCGCTTGACAACTGGACAGAACCGCTGACCGAGTCCGACCTGGCCACCGACTCGCCTTACAACACCAGGTTGAACGGGGGCCTGCCTCCGGGACCGATCGGCAATCCTGGGCTCGCTTCAATCGAGGCGGCGGCCAGCCCGGCGGATACCGACGTCTGGCTTTACGTGGTCAAGCCAGGCACCTGCGGCGAGCATGTCTTCTCCTCTTCGCTGGAGGAGCACAACGCCAATGTCGAGAAGTACCAGCAGGCCCAGGAGGCAGCCGGCGGCTCGCCGACCGAGTGCTGATGACCAGACTTGCCGTTCTCGGCCACCCGGTTTCCCACTCGAAATCTCCGGCGATGCAGAACGCCGCCCTCGCCGCGCTCGGTTTCGCAGGATGGGAATACGAAGCGATCGACGTCGCACCGGAAGGCTTCAACGAACTGGTTCGCGGACTACCCGGGAAGGGATTTGCCGGAGTCAACGTGACCGTGCCCCACAAGGAGGCTGCACTCGCGGTGGCTGACGAGGCAAGTGACGCGGCGAGGGCGATCGGCGCCGCCAACACGCTCAGCTTCGAAGCCGGAAAGATCCGGGCCGAGAACACCGACGCTCCCGGACTGATCGACGCCCTCGGGAGATCCCCCGGGGAACTCTCCGGCAAGTCCGCTCTCGTGCTCGGGGCCGGCGGTGCCGGCCGGGCGGTTGTCTGGGCCCTGGCTTCGGCAGGGATGAAGGTGATGCTCTGGAACCGGACCCGTTCCCGGGCCGAGGACCTGGCGGTGGAACTGGGAATCGAGGTGGTTCCGCCCGAGCAGCACGGTGGCATCGACCCGGGACCGTTCGAGGTGATCGTCAACGCTTCCGCGGCCGGGCTCGGCGGCCGGGACGGCCTGGCCGAACTGCCGGTCGATGCCGGGGGTTTCCACTCCGGCCAGACCGTGGTCGACATGGTCTATGGCGAGAATCAGGGGACCCTGCTCGAAGCGGCCGACTGGGCCGGAGCGAGACCGATCGACGGACTCGAGATCCTGGTCCGCCAGGGAGCCAGGTCGCTGGAGATCTGGACCGGGAAGGCGCCCGACCTGGACGTGATGCGGGCTGCGGTCAGCTCGTGACGATCGTGGTGCCGGTCTTGCCCTCCGGCGCCCTGACCTGGTACCTGCCCGGCTCCGGAGGCAGGATCAGATCGAACACGGCGGGAGCGTAGGGATCGGCGAACCCGGTCCGTCCGAGGCCTTCGATCTCGACCTCCGAGCCATTCTCCGAGGTCACCGTGAGGATCATTCTCGACCCGGCTCTGGCCTTGATCCGGCGTGGCTTTCCGGCATCCAGGTTCACCGTTTCGGCGACCGTCTTCGAGGCTTCGGCGTCAAGGTCCTCCTGACCGTCGCCGGGCTCGCCTTCGCCCGTTGATCCGGTGGCTCCGGTTTCCCCGGTCACGGCCGACTCGGCCGGCGGCGAATCGTCCGGCTGCCGTTCCGGAACGACGATCGCGATCACGGACGAGATCCCGAGCAGGATCAGCATCACGATCAGCAGTCGTCGGGCAGCCATTGTCAATAGCCTAGGCATCTCAATGAGTTTTCGATTCACAACCGCAGGCGAGTCCCACGGACCGGGGCTGGTAACAATCGTCGAAGGCCTCCCGGCCGGACTGGAACTGGACCGCGAGACGCTCGACCGGGACATGGCCCGGAGGCAGCTCGGACACGGCCGAGGCGGCCGGATGAAGATCGAGACCGACCGGGTCGAGATCCGCACCGGGGTCCGGCACGGATTCACCATGGGCGGCCCGGTCGCCGCTCTCGTCGCAAACCGGGACTACAAGAACTGGGACGAGCGGATGAATCCCTGGCCGATCGAGGGCGAGATCCCGCCGGTCACGATGCCCCGGCCCGGCCACGCCGACCTGGTCGGCATGTGGAAGTACAACCATCAGGACCTGCGGCCGATCCTGGAGCGCGCCAGCGCCCGCGAGACCGCCGCCCGTGTCGCCGCCGGCGCGATCGCCCGCGCCTTCCTGACCGCGGTCGGAGTCACCGTCCGCAGCCACGTGACCCAGATCGGTTCGGTCGTCGCGCCGGAGCGGGACGATCTCGGACCCGAAGATTTCGAAGGGGTCGATGAAGATCCGGTCCGTTGTCTTGATCCGGAGACCTCGGCCGCGATGGTCGAGGAGATCAACGTCCTTCGCAAGAAGAACGAGAGCCTTGGAGGTACCTTCGAGGTCAGGGTCTTCGGCCTCGTACCCGGGCTCGGGGGGCACATCTCCTGGGAGGACCGGCTCGATGGCCGCCTCGCCCAGGCGATCTGTTCGATTCAGTCGATCAAGGGCGTCTCGATCGGGCAGGCCTGGGATGTGGCCGGGCGGCCGGGTTCCGAGGCCCACGACGAGATCTTCTACTCGGAGGAACGCGGCTACTACCGCGAGACCAATCACGCGGGCGGTCTCGAAGGCGGCATGACCAACGGAATGCCGCTCTCGGTCCGGGCCGCGATCAAGCCGATCTCGACCATGACCAAGCCGCTGCGCTCGGTTGACACCGCGACCAGGGAGCCGGCCCAGGCCCACAAGGAGCGGACCGACTCGACCGTCGTCCCGGCTGCCGCCGTGGTCGGCGAAGCGATGATCTGTCTGGCCATGGTCAAGACCTACCGCGAGAAGTTCGGTGGCGATCACATGGAAGACGTGCTGGCCTCGATCGACGCCTACAAAGAGCGAATCGGCTGGCGATGATCTGCCTGGTCGGGTTCATGGGCGCCGGAAAGTCGACGGCCCTGGTCGAACTCGCCGCGCACGGACTTCACTCGGTTGACGCCGATTCACTGATCGAAGAGCGGGCCGGCCGGTCCATTCCCGGGATTTTCGAGGAGGAAGGCGAAGCCACTTTCCGCGAGCTGGAGCAAGAGGTCGTGATCGAGGCCCTGGCCGACCCTTCGATCGACGTGCTCGCCCTGGGTGGCGGTGCGGTGGAGTCGGAAGCGATCCGCGAGAGCCTCGCGGTTGACGCCCACACGGTCGTGTGGCTTGAAATCAGTGCCGAGGCATCCTGGCGTCGGGTTCGCCACTCGAAACGCCCGCTTGCCCGGGACGAGAACGCCTTCCGTGCCCTGTTCGACCGGCGCCAGGCGCTCTATGACTCGGTTGCCGACGTGATCCTGCCCGGAGTCGCGAGGCGGATCTGGGACCGGGCCTTGGAGGCTGTCCGTGGGCTCGAGGACCTGCCCGAAGGCACCCGTATGTTCTGGGCCACCAGCTCCGGTGGCGAGTACCCCGTGTACGTGGGTCGCGAGTTGCTCGGTTCCGGACTGTTCTCCGCCGGATCAGCAGCCCTCCCCGGAGATGGAAAGTCCTTCTGCTTCACCGACGGAGCCGTCGGGCCGCTCTACGGGGAACGTCTGGGAGACCTGGCCGGCACCATCACCGTGCCTCCCGGCGAAACCGCAAAGTCGATGGTCCAGCTCGACGAGTCGCTGCGGGAAATGGCGCGGGCCGGAGTGACCAGGTCCGACCGGCTGATCGCGCTCGGAGGCGGCGTGGTCGGTGACCTCGCCGGTTTCGCTGCCCACACTTACCAGCGGGGCATCCCGGTGGTGCAGGTGCCGACCACGCTGGTCGCTCAAGTCGATTCTTCCTATGGCGGGAAGACCGGGGTGGACCTGCCTGAGGGCAAGAACTACGTCGGGGCATTTCACCTGCCTTCCGCGGTGATAAGTGACGTTGACACGCTGGCGACTCTTCCGGAAGCGGAACTGACGGCCGGGATGGCGGAGGTCGTGAAGACCGCGCTGCTGGCCGGGGGCACTCTCTGGGACGAAGTTCTGGCGCTCGAACCCGGCGAGATCCTCGCTCGGGCGGATCTCGTCTTCGAGTGTGCCCGTTACAAATGCTCGGTCGTCGCCGCCGACGAGCGGGATACCGGGCTGCGGGCGCAGCTCAACCTTGGTCACACGGTCGGCCACGCGATCGAATCGGTGACCTCGTACGAGCGTTACCGGCACGGCGAGGCGATTGCTCTCGGCCTGCTTGCGGCGCTTCGACTCTCCGGCGCCGGCCCGCTGCGCGACGAAGTCCGCGAATGGAACCTCCGTCACGGCCTTCCGGTCGAGCTCGATCCCGGGATCGATCCTGCCGCCGTGGTCCAGGCGGTCCAGTTCGACAAGAAGAAGACCGCCCGCGGGGTAGGCTTCGTGCTCTTGGAAACCCCCGGACAGCCGCTCATCGATCGGCCGGTTGAGGACGCGGCGATCCTCGCTTCGGTCGAGGAGCTCCTGCCCTGAACCCGAAAGGTCGCCGTTGAGCGCAGCAACCAACCGCATCGCAGTCCTCCACGGCGTCAACTTCGACGTGCTCGAGCGTCGCGACCCCGATCTCTACGGAGGGCTGAGTCTGGCCGAGCTCGAGTACCGGATAACCGGCTTCGCCGGCGAGTTCGGTCTGGAACCGATCTTCTTCCAGTCGAATTCGGAAACCGATTTCTGCGGCTACCTTCACCGGCTTTCGGAGACCGCCGACGGCGCGATCATCAACGCCGGGGCATGGAGCCACTACAGCCGTGCGATCGGCGACGCCTACGGGGTCGACCCGGTTCCCGCGGTTGAAGTTCATCTCTCGGATGTGGAGAACCGCGACGAGTGGCGCAAGGTCTCGGTTTTCGAGGGCATGGTCGAAGCGAAGATCTGTGGCAAGGGAGTTGACGGCTACCGCGAGGCCCTCGAGCTGCTCGCCGGCCGGCTCGGCGTATGAGCGGTTCGCATTCCGGACGGGCAGGTCGCCTTTCCGCCGGACTGGCAACCGCAGGGCCGGATGACTCCGCACTTGACGGGCTGCTGGTCACCAACCTGGTCAACGTCGAGTACCTGACCGGCTTCACCGGCACCAACGGTGCCTGCCTTGTCACCAATGACCGGAGGGTGTTCCTGACCGACTTCCGCTACGCCGAACGGGCGGCGGCGATCGAGGGCTGGGAAGTCGAGATCGTCTCTGGCCAGTGGCTGGATGGTCTGGCAAGTCGGCTTCAGGGCCGGGTCGGGTTCGAGGATGACCAGGTCACGGTTCGGACCGCCAGTCAACTCCGCGAAGCCGCCGGAACTGCCGAGCTGATCGAGGCGGGCGGTCAGGTCGAGAGGCTCCGCCGGGTCAAGGACGACGAAGAGATCTCGCGAATCGCGGCTGCGGCGGCGATGACCGATGAGCTCTACGGACTGCTGATGGAGCGCGGGCTCGCCGGCCAGACGGAGGCCGAGGTCGATGCCTGGCTGACCGGCTGGATGCGGGATCAGGGCGCCCAGCCTTCCTTCCCGCCAATCGTCGCTTCCGGGCCGAACGGGGCTTCGCCTCACGCCGAGCCCGGGCCCCGCGAGATCGGACCCGGCGAACTTGTCACGATCGACATGGGAGTCAGGCTCGACGGCTACTGCTCCGACTGCACGCGGACCTTCGCGACCGACTCTGAAGCAGATCTCGATTCGCTCTCGCGCGAGATCTACGACGTCACTCTGCGGGCAAACGAAGCCGGGCTGGCCGCGATCAGAGCGGGGGAGATCGGTTCCGAAGTCGACGAGGTCGCCCGCTCGGTGATTCGCGAAGCCGGCTACGGCGAGAACTTTGGTCACGGTCTCGGCCACGGAGTGGGTCTGGAGATCCACGAGGCCCCGCGGCTCGGTCCTTCCAGCAAGGACGTGCTGATGTCCGGCGAGGTGGTGACCGACGAACCGGGCATCTACATCCCGGGAGCAACCGGGGTGAGGATCGAAGACATGGTCCTGGTCGGCGAAGAGGGCGTGGCCCGAAACTTCTGCTCGATCCCGAAGCAACTCACCTTCGTCTGATGCTCCGGGCGGAATGCATCTTTTGTAACGATCCTCTATAGTGTGATACCCGTCACACAGACGACATTGCTTCTGTCACGAGTGGGGAGGGAACTCCAGAGCAATATGGCGAGGGAGTTTTTGAGGAGAGAGGTGCAGACGAAAAGACCGGCCTGAGGGGGCCGGTCTTTTCATTGCATCAACCAGCCCGGAGGACGCCTGACCGGCCCGGAGGACGCCCGCCTCGTCACCAAACGAGCCAGCTCCCCGGCCAACCGACCAGGTGGGTCGGATTCTCCGCGCCGGCACCGGAAATCCGACCCACCGCCGAGGGGCCCCGGTCTCCGCAACCCGGGTGGGTCGGATTCTCCGTACAGATGCCGGAAATCCGACCCACCGGGAACAGGCATCGGAATCCGCCGGTTCGCTGCAACGAAAACGGGGCCCCGGAGGGCCCCGTCGTCGTTGGTGCTTTGCCGCTTGCTACAGGCCGGTCGAACCGTCCCAGCCGTTCGAGAAGCAGTAGCCGCTCGGATCGGCGCAAGCGTCGATCGTTCCCGTTTCCAGGAAGTCGGCAGCGTGCTGCTTGCCGTCGGCGGAGTGCCGCGGGAAGCCGTGCGGATCCGAACCGAAGCCCCACTCGGGACGCGGCGGGACGTTCTCCAGCGGAGGCACTCCCGATCCCGGATCACGGGTTCCTTCGAACGACGGGGGACCGCCGTCGTAGTAGACCATGATGCTCTCGCCGACCGAGGTCGGGAAGGTGGACACGGGCGGCAGCGCCTCGTAGTCCAGGTCCCAGGTGCGGGCCGGAAGGAGCGTCGGGCTGTACCGCTTGGCACCGATCGTGCGGGCCTCCACCTCGGCGGCGAAGTTCGTCACCTGATGGTCGCCCAGCGCCACCCGCAACAGAACCTCATGCGGGTTGGTGTTCGGCAGCGGGTTGTCGGTCAGCGCCTCGGCGTAGCCGTTGCCCTCACCGCGGTCCCACAGCAGCTGCATCAGAGAGAGAAGCAGCGGCCGCGAAGCCAGGTCCGGGTAGTTGGCGTAGAGGCCGACGCCCGGGGCCTTGAAGTACTCGTCCGAGTCCACCGAACGGCGGAGCAGGAGCGAGTAGTTGATGCCCGGGACACCGAGCACGCCGCGGTCGACGTCGGGGCTGAGCGCGGTCAGCGCGCCGCCCATGATGCCGCCCTGGCTGATTCCCATGTAGTAGCCACGGGTGTCTTCGCCGGCGCTTACGTCAATTGCCGGGGTGCCCGGGTTGGTTACCGGATCGGTCCCGTTGTGAGTCATCTGGAAAGCGGGCTCCGCAGCGAACCCGTCCGGATGGATCATGGCGCGCTGGATCATCATGAAGTTGACGAAGCCCTGCTGCATCCGGTCGACTGCCTTGTTGAAGTTGCTCATGTTCTGGAGGGAGTTGAAAATGATCCCGATATCCAGATTCGAGAAACCGTCCCAGTTGGCACCACACCAGGATGAGTTGTTCAGGTTGCCCACTTCACGAGTGGAGCCACCGGAACGGACCTGGTTGAGCAGCCCGAGGAGTCCGTGTCCGTAGACGCCGGAGCCACCCGGAATGACCGTGCCGGTGTTGACCACCGACCTCGGAATGGTGCAGAGGAACGGCACGTCAACCGTGCTGCTCTCGTTCCAGGTCAGCTCACCATTCGAATCGAAGGTGAACGTTCCACCCGGTGCGCAGTTGTTGCTGCTCAGGTAGCAGGGGACGTCCCGGATGTAGCCCGCGACCGTACGCTGCTCGTCGGCACCCGGTACCGGTGAGGTAACCGGGTTGTTCGGATTCCAGTCTGCGCCGGTACGACCCGGGTAGTTGTTGCCACAGGTGGCAGCTGCCGGGGCGCTGGCATCACACCAGGCCAGAACATCGACATCGGGGCTGTCACCGTCGATCTTGCGATCGGCCAGGTTCGTGTCTCCGAGTCGGGCGAACGCGTCATCGCGAATCTTCAGTGCGCGTCCGGTGATGCTCTCCTGCGAGGCGACGGTGAAGTCCCAGGCCATGTAGAGGCTGGAACGGTCGACGCCGGCCTTGCTGACCAGGTCACCGATCACCGACTCCATGTGCGGGCGGCGCTCCTCGACGATGTCCTGCTTGGTCGGAAGGTCGTCGCGGTACACCCGGAAGCCGAGCGGTGCGGCGATCGCGTTGTTGCTCGCGTCCTTCAGGTTGCGGAAGGCAACGATGTAGCGATGGCCGTACTCGAGGTTCTTGGCGGGACGGATCAGCAGGTTGACCGGACCGGTGTTGGTCGGGTTCGTGTTGATTCCGCCGGGGTTGACCACGTCAGGGTCGCTTCCCGGGTCCGGTCCGTCAGGGCCGAAGGTCGGGTCGACCGAGGTCGGGTTCGAGTCAAGCTCGGCCCAGATCGCCTGGCGCTCGCCGGTCTCGGCGTCGATCAGCAGTACGGGCTGGTCGGCCCGCTTGTAATCGCTGATGTCCTCGAGCGGGACCAGGCCGGTGTTGTCGAACGCGGCCGGGGTGTCGAGTCCCGGAATCTTGATGATGATCTGGTTGCCGGGGCTGAAGCCGTCACCACGGTTGATGTCGGTGACGTCCAGGTTGGCCGGCGACGCGTTGCCAGTGTTGACCGGGGTGCTCTGAGCACCGATGTTCAGGCGCTTGCCGGTCGGGGTCGATGAATCGTTGACCGTGTAGTAGTCGTTCGGGAACGGCTGCAGGCAGACGGTCTGATCGAGGAAGTCGCAGTGTTCGGGGTCGTCGCCGAGGTCAACGGTGACGTAGTTGATGCAGTCCTCGTTGGCGTTCCACTTGGCCAGGGTCTTCTTCTTCGAAGCCTTCGCCTTCTTCATCTTCTTGCCGACCTTGCGCTTGTAGTTCGCGTTGACCTGAACGGTCTTGGCGCCACACTTGCCAAGCGCGGTCTTGCCGGAGTTCGTGAGCGCAAGGTTCACCGTCTTGGTGCCCTTCTTCTTGAACTTCACGGTCACGGCCTTGAAGTGGTTGCTCTTGCCGCCACTCACCACGGAGAGCTTCGGTGAAGCCTTGCCGGTCGACTTGACCTTCACGGTCAGCTTCTTCTTGTTGACCAGCTGCTGCTGATTCGCGGTGGTGATACTCACCACGCTCACCTTCACCGGCTTGGCCTTCTTCTTTCCTGCCTCGGCCTGGCTACCTGCGATGCTCGCAGTCAGCGCGAAGGCCATGATCAGGGCAAACGCAAACGCCAGTGCACGGCGTGCGTTCGGAATTCCCAGTTGATGGTTCATCTCTCCGTGTAACTCCCTCTCATTGCGAGGCCGGTCGGAAATCCGGCCGCGGTTGCGACCGGATCGGACTCGACCGGTCGTGTGACTTGGCTCACAGATACTAGACCGGATTCAACCGCAAAGTTGCGCCGGATGGACAGCGTGTTTTTGAACGAATCCGTACCGAAAACGAACGGATGCGTACCTCGATCGCCGCGGCGGGCGCGATCAGCGCGTGAGGTCGACTTCCGGGTCGAGTGACTCGGCGAAGGCGACCATCAGCTCGACCGTGGCCTCGACGTCGGCCAGGTCGACCATCTCGACCGGCGAGTGCATGTACCGGAGCGGAATCGAAACGAGTCCAGTCGGGATTCCGGTCCGCGAGATCTGGAGCGAATCGGCGTCGGTGTGGGTCGAGTTTCCGCTGGCACCGACCGAGTAATCGATGCCGGCTGCTTCGGCGGCGTCGCGCAGGAGTTCATAGACCTTGGGCGAGAGAGTCGAGCCGCGGCCGATTACCGGGCCTGAGCCGAAGGGGTGGCTGCCGACTTCCTTTTCGTCGATCCCGGGGGCGTCGGTGGCGTGGGTAACGTCGATCGCGACGGCGAGGTCGGGCCGGACCGTGAAGGCCGCTGTGCGTGAACCGAACAGGCCGATCTCTTCCTGCACCGCGGCCACCCCGGCGAAGCGCACCTTCGACTTGGCGTTCTCCTTGATCCGACGGGTCGCTTCGAGTGCGACGTACGAACCGAGCCGGTTGTCCATCGAGCGGGATACGAGCCTTCCACCGGCAACCGGAAGCGGCTCGCAATCAATCACGACCGGGTCGCCGACGCTGACCAGCTTCCCGGCGTCGTCGCGGTCGTCGGCGCCGATGTCGACGTGCATTTCCTTGAGTTGGACCACCTTCTTGCGCTGCTCGGGCTCAAGCAGGTGGATCGGCTTGCGACCCGCGACGCCTGGAACCGGACCATCGTTTCCGGTGACCGTGACCCGCTGGCCGACCAGGATCTGGGGATCCCAGCCCCCGATCGGTGCGAAGTAGAGGAATCCCTTCTCGTCGATGTGGGTGACGACCAGGCCGATCTCGTCGATGTGCCCGACCACGGCCAGTAGCGGCGCGTCCTCGTCGCCATCCGACGAGGGGATGGTGGCGACGCTCGAACCGAGTCCGTCAGTCGTGATCTCGGCAAAGGAGGCAGCCTTCCGCCAGACCTCGGCGGCCGGAGCTTCGTAGCCGGAGGGGCCGGGGGTGCGGAGCAGTTCGTCGAGCAGAGCGGGAGTCGTCGTCATGAAGTCATTATGCCGACAACCTCTAGACTCCTTTGCCGTGATCAGCACTAGTGATTTCCGCAACGGTTCGCACATCGAGGTCGACGGCAAGATCATGCGAATCATCGAGTTTCAGCATGTGAAGCCGGGCAAGGGAGGTGCCTTCGTCCGCACCAAGCTCCGCCGGATCGAGGACGGCGGCGTGATCGACAAGACCTTCCGCGCCGGCGAGAAGTTCCGGCCGGTCCGCACCGAGTCGAAGAAGATGCAGTACCTCTACGAATCGGGTGACTCGGTCGTGTTCATGGACAACCAGAGTTACGACCAGATCGAACTACCGGCCGACCTGGCCGCGGATGCCCTGCGGTGGATCCAGCCGAATGATGAGGTCGACATCCTGTTCGTCGATGAGAGTCCTTCTGAAATCGCAGTGGCGAGTTCGATCGAGGCCAAGGTGATCAAGACCGAGCCCGGACTCAAGGGTGACACCGCCTCCGGGGGAGGCACCAAGCCGGCCACTCTCGAATCGGGGGTCGAGATCCAGGTGCCGCTCTTCATCAACGAGGGCGAAGTGATCAAGGTAAACACGGAGACCGCCGAGTACATGTCCCGGGCCTGAACGGCCCGAAACATCAAAGTCGACCAAACCCCCGGGATCCCCAACACTTCCCCGGTGGGTCGGATTTCCGGTTCCTGAACCGAAAAAACGACCCGCCTTGCGGACGGCCACCAGGAACCCGCAACGGTGGGTCGAATTTTCCGCGTGAGTAACGAAAAACCGACCCACCTGGAGATCGACCGCCAGGCTCAATCCCGGCGGGTCGGATTTTCTGTCCGGTCGCCGGTTATCCGACCCACCCCGGGGTGGGTACGGTTCCCGCATGGAGATGTTTCAGCGCGATTTGGTCCTTGAGCCCCGCCCGAGGGGATTTCACCTGGTCACCGGGGAGGTTGAAAGTGCGCTCCCCGATCTCGAATCAATGCGAATCGGGCTCGTTCATCTTCTGATCCGGCACACCTCGGCGTCGCTGACCCTGAACGAGAACGCTTCGCCTGACGTCAGGCGGGATTTCGCGTCGTGGATTGACCATGCCGTGCCAGAGCGTCCTGACGAACACGACTGGACCCACACTCTTGAAGGACCGGATGACATGCCGGCTCACATCAAAGGATCACTGACTGGATTCGGCCTGACCCTTCCGGTGCGTGGCGGACACTTCCATCTCGGAACGTGGCAGGGGATTTACCTCTGCGAACACCGAGATCACGGTGGCGCCCGATCGCTTACGGCCACGGGCTGGGGTGAAATCGGCTGAAGCTCGACGATTCCTTCTTCCTCAAGGAGTTTCCGGATCTTCATTCCGACCTCGAAGGCCTCGGCTTCGACCATTTCCTCGTCAATCCTTACCACGGTGTTCCCGGCGGCCTGGAGGTCGAGCATTTTCCTGTAGTCACGGTGCCGGTCGGCGCGGCTCAGGTGGTACATGTCCCCGTCTGCTTCCACGAGAATGCTTGAGCCTTTCCACTGGAAATCGATCTCGTATCCGCATCGGAAATCGTTGATCAGCGGGTGAGGTACTCCAACGGCCGGGAACACGTCGGCGGTCAGGATCTCCAGACCGGATTTCGCCATCAGCTTGGCCGGGTTCCAGCCCCCAAGCACCCTTCTCAGCTTTGCGATGCCCTTGCGCCCGCGAGCCTGATCGACTGCCCGGTTCAGTTCATCGAGTGAGAAGAGCTTTCTGGCAATTCCCCGCCTTATTGCCAGGTCCAGCGTCTTGGCCGACTCCCGTTCGGCGAGATTGATAACTGTCCGGACAGGCGAGGTGACCGGAATTTCGTATCGCTTCGTGATCTCGCCCGGTCGGAGTGACCGGGTTCGGTGAATGATCAGCCCGGGGTGGATCGCCCGGCTTGCATGCTCGGGCGGTGGCTGATGCGGGTCCGGACTTGAACTGCGAATCACTTCGAGGATCGAAGTCGGCGGAAGCAGCCCCAGCAGAGTGGCAGCCGCCCGATGCGAAAGCACTGCGTTCGGCCCGCCAGCCATCACTGCCGCGCGCTGCCTTCCCTGAAGTGAAAGCCGGTCGTGGCCGACCGCGTAAACCCCGGCGTAGAGCTTTTTCAGGAACCGGTTCCTGACCCTGGATTCGACCTGATTCGAGCTCACTCCGGAGGCGATCAGTTGACGTCGGCTTACGACACCGTCCTGCCGGCCGGCGAGCGAAGAGACAAGGATCGTCACCTCTACATGGGTCATTCAGCAAAGGTGGCGGGAAAAGGCTCACTTGTGGCTCTACAAGTGCAACGAATCGCAAAACAGCGGGGGTTGCGGGGACAAGGACCCGCCCGGCGGGTCGGATTCACGGGCCATGTGCCGGAAATCCGACCCACCGGGGGTGGCGGGAGCCGGAGTGCCCGCGCGGTGGGTCGGAAAGTCGGCCTGGGGGCCGGAAATCCGACCCACCGGGAGATTGGTTGTTGGAACCAATATTCTTGACCGATGCGTCGCTCCAATCAGCGTCGGGATGCGGTCTTTGCCTGCTATCAGCAGGAAGTGACCGACCGGCCCCTTTCCGTCCTCCTCGCCGACGCGAAGCCGTTCACCATCGAACTTGCCGAGGGGGTTGAAGCCAACCGCGAAGAACTCGACGAGGTGATTGCCGAGTACGCCAGGGGATGGGAACTGAACCGGATCGCCCCGCTCGAGAAGAACATCATGCGCGTCGCTCTCTACGAAATGAACTTCCGGGAAGACGTTCCGGCCGAGGTTGCCATCGACGAGGCGGTCGAAACCGCCAAGAAGTTCTGCGGCGCTGAAGCTCCGGGATTCGTGAACGGCATCCTCGGGTCCGCCGCGCGGGCGATGGGGGTGGACCCGGGCGAACGCGACACGGAAGTGGATGACGAAGGAGTTCCGGTCACCGATATCGACGGTCAGATCGATCCTGTCCCGAACGGAGACGCAAGGTGAGCAGGCTCGAAGAGATCCGTGATCGGTTGGCCGAGATCACAAAGTCCCTTCGCGACGAGAACGTCAGCGACACCGATGCCGCCGGTCTCGCCGACGAAGCGGCGAAACTGGCGTCGGAAGCGGCGGGCGAAGCAGCGGCCGCCGTCGAGCGCGCCGACCAGCAGGACTGATGGCGTACCCGGAAGACCTTCGCCAGATGGTCGACGATCATCTGGAAACCGTCCACTTCAGTCACGGGGCAGGACCCGATGGGGCGGACACGACGGGCCTCGACGAGGCGATGCGCTACTCGCTACTCGCCGGCGGCAAGCGGATCCGTCCGGTGCTCTGCCTGGCGACCGCGAGAGCGATCGGCCAGGAACCCGGCGAGTACATCGAAGCGGCATCCGCGCTGGAGATGGTCCACACGTACTCGCTGGTGCACGACGACCTCCCGGCCATGGATGACGACGACCTCCGCCGGGGTCAGCCGACCTCTCACGTCAAGTTCGGAGAAGCGGTGGCGATCCTGGCCGGAGACGGACTCTTTGCCGAGGCGATCGGTGCGCTGGCCGCCGTCCAGGCACCGCCGGAGCGGATAGTCGAAGCCGTCGGCCTGCTCAGCGCCGCCACCGGAGTGGAAGGGATGGTCGGGGGGCAGTACATCGACGTCTCCGCCCAGGCTCTCGACGCCGAGGGCCTCAGGCACCTGCATTCACTGAAGACTGGTCGCCTGATCAAGGCGAGCGTCGAAGTTGCCCTGGCCCTTGGAGGAGTCGAGAACACCCGCCGGGAACCATTCCATCGTTTCGCGACCTCGATCGGCCTTCTTTTCCAGATCGTCGATGACATCCTCGACGTCACCGGCAGCGACGAAGAGCTTGGCAAGCCGCATGGCAGCGATGAGCGCCACGGAAAGGTCACATATGTCAGCCTGTATGGATTGGAACAGGCCAGATCGCTGGCCGCGGAATCACATGAGAAGGCTCTCGCCGCCCTCGCCGGGGCCGGTGGGGAAACCGAAGACCTGAAGCGGATCGCCGACTACATCTACTCGAGAGAACAGTGAGCGAAGAGACCGACAACATCACGCCGCTGCTACCGGGGATCGACTCCCCGGCAGACCTGAAGGGCCTGAGCGACGAACAGCTTCAACAGGTGGCCGAGGAAACCCGCGCCTACATCATCGACGTGATCGGCGAGATAGGGGGACACTTCGGGGCGAACCTCGGAACCTGCGAGATCGCAGTCGCCTTGCACAGCTTGCTCGAATCGCCCCGCGACAAGATCCTCTGGGACGTTGGTCACCAGGCATACCCCCACAAGGTTCTGACCGGCCGTCGCGAACAGCTCCCGAGCATCCGGCAGTACGAAGGACTCGCCCCGTTCTGCTCGATTCCGGAATCCGAGCACGACATCATGGGCGCCGGTCATGCCTCGACCTCGATCTCATACGGACTCGGTCTGAAAGAGGCAATGAGGAAGGGGATCGGCGAAGACGGCAAGGTAGTTGCGGTAATCGGTGACGGCGCCCTGACCGGTGGCGTCGCCTACGAGGCGATGCATGCGGCAGGTGGCCTTCAGACGCCGATGGTGATCCTGCTCAATGACAACGGAATGTCGATCTCGCCAAACGTCGGCGCACTTTCCAGCTACTTCCAGCGAGCCAGACTGAAGCCCGGCCTCTTCCATGCCCGCGAAGAGGTGGAGGACCGGCTGACCAGACTGCCGCTGGGGCTGGGCAAGCGAATCGAACGGCTCGGCCCGGAACTCAAATCTGCGATCAAGGCCTACTGGGCGCCGGGGTTGCTCTTCGAAGAGCTTGACCTCGCCTACATGGGGATTATCGATGGCCACGACGTTGGTGCGCTGCGGCGGGCACTTTCGGAGGCGATGGCAGCGGACCGGCCGGTGGTGGTTCACGTCCACACGGTCAAGGGTCGCGGCTTTGCCCCGGCCGAGGATGGTGGCCTGGCCGGCATGGAGAAATGGCATGCGGCCAAGCCCGGTTCGATCGTGGACGGGGCTCCGGCGGACTCGAAGCCGAAGCTGGTACCCGTCCAGGAGTCTGACGCTCCCGCCTCGATCGCCCCGGAGATCCTCGAAAAGCCCGAGCCCAAGGCGGCGCCTCCGCAGTACACCCAGGTTTTCTCCGATGCGATTGTGAGCGAGGCCGAGCGCGACCCGAGGGTGATCGGCATCACCGCCGCCATGGCGGGAGGGGCCGGCCTTCAGAGACTGGCGGACGAGCGACCGGACCAGTACTACGACGTCGGCATCGCCGAGCAGAACGCCGTGCTCATGGCCAGCGGCATAGCTCTCCAGGGTGGCAAGCCGGTCTGCGGCATCTACTCGACCTTCCTCCAGCGGGCATACGACCAGATCGTTCATGACGTCTGCCTTCAGGACCTCGACGTGACCTTCGCGATGGACCGGGCTGGCCTGGTCGGAGACGACGGACCAACCCATCACGGTGCTTTCGACATCGCCTACTTCCGCTCGCTCCCGAACGTGATCGCGATGGCCCCGCGGGACGAGGCGATGCTGGTCCACATGCTCCGCACGGCGATCGAGTACGACGGCCCGTCTGCAGTCCGGTACCCGCGTGGAGCCGCGGTCGGTGTCGAGTTGCCTTCTCGGGCCGAGGCGATTCCGATCGGAACCGGCGAGACGCTGCAGAACGGCGAGGCCGTCGCACTGGTCGGATACGGTTCCGGGGTCGAGGTCGCGCTTGGGGCGGCCGCGATCCTCGAGGAATCAGGTGTCCGGCCGACGGTCGCCGATGCCAGGTTCGTGAAGCCGCTCGACACCGAACTGGTGGAACGGCTCGCAGTCAGTCACGACCTGATCGTCACCATCGAGGAGGGTGTACTTCAGGGTGGTTTCGGTTCCGCCGTGATCGAGCATCTCGAAGACAACTTCGTGAACCCGGGAGAGCGGGCCCGGGTACTGAGGATCGGTCTTCCGGACCGGTTCGTCACCCACGGCAAGCCCGATCTCCTTCACAAGGAAGTCGGCTTCACTCCGGAAGCGGTTGCCGACAAGGTCCTTGCCGCCGTGGAGTCCGGCGTGGCCCCGCGCCACTGAACTCTTTCCCCAGCGGCCGGTCTCAGGCCTGCTCGGCGATCACGCGCAGCACATCGGCGCCGTACTTCTCGATGAACGCAGGCCCTACGCCTGAGATCTCGATCAGGGAGTCCTCGTCGAGAGGTTTGACCGTGGCGATTGCGGTCAGGGTCCGGTTCGACGCGACGTGGAAGGCCGGCCGGTCCCCGGCGGCCTCCAGCCGCCACCGTCTCAAGGCTTCGTATATCGACTCGTCCTCCGGGGCCAGCTCCGGCGGGGGACCTGATTTTCTGCCGGAGGACCCTTTCCGCTTGCTGATCTCGATCGAGTCCGGATCGGGAAGCCACTCGATCGGATCACAGATGTCGCAGCACCGCCCGGTCGGTGCGCCGGGAGTGCTGTCGCCGAAATGGTCGAGCAACTGTCGGCGACGGCAGGTGCTGGAAAAACTGAACGACTCGACTGCCCTGTAGGCGGCCCAGCCCCGGTCCTCGGCCACCCGGCAGGCCGACCGGATCGGACCCTGCCCGATCTCCGGGCCCGGCGTGATCAGAAGCCGCCCGCCCGGGGCGGGGTCAACCCTGAGTGCTCCTGACCGTTCTGCCACGGCCAGGCGGATCCGATCCTCGTCCATCCTCGGGGCGTCGAGAGTGACCGATCCCGGATTTCCGTCAGGGTCGTGTCCCGCGCTGCGACGGATGTCATCCACGAATGAAAGGACCTCGGACGGATCGACCTTGCGCTGTTCGTTGAACCGGACCAGACGCCCGAGGTCAGCTCTCATCGCCAGCAGTACGGCGCGGGCCGGCTCTCCGTCCCGACCGGCGCGTCCGGCCTCCTGGTAGTAGGCCTCGACGCTCGAAGGGATCGCCCAGTGCCATACGGACCTCACGTTCGCCTTGTCGATCCCCATGCCGAAGGCGTTGGTCGCGACGACCACCTCGGCGTCGCCTTCCATGAACCGGTGCTGGGCCGAAGCGCGCTCATCGGGTGGCATGCCGGCGTGGTAGCCGACCGCGGAAAGTCCGGTCGAGCGCAGGTCTTCGGCCAGCTCCTCGGTGCTCTTGCGGGTGCCGCAATAGACAATCGCGGGCCGGTTGGACGGGTCGGCGAGACCGAGCTCGAGCAGTGCCTGCTTGCGGGCTTTGGAACCTGTGCCCTCGAGCGGGATCGTGTCGAAGCTGAGATTGGGTCGATCAAAACCCGAGTGGATCTCGGCCGGATCGACCATGCCCATTCGCTCGGCAATCTCCGCCGTCACCTGTGGCGTCGCGGTGGCGGTGCAGGCCATCACCGGGGGGCGTCCCAGACGGTCTGCCACCTTCGGAAGGCGCAGGTAGTCGGGTCGGAAGTCGTGGCCCCACTCGGAAAGGCAGTGGGCTTCGTCGATTGCCAGCAGGTCGATCTCTCGCGACCCGATCAGCTTGAGAAAGGCCGAGGAGCCGAATCGCTCGGG